>JAEVZA010000194.1 GCA_023392475.1 Actinomycetes bacterium
GGCGGGCACGGCGGACAGGTCGACCCGGTCCTCCGAGCCGTCGGTCCCGAGCGTCCGCGGCGGCGGCTCCCCCGCGTCGGTGCGCACGGCGCCGCTCACGTCGACGGCCGGTGCGGGCACCGTCGCCGTCGCGCCGACCGCGGACGGCACGTTCGCCGGGAGCGGCCCGGGGTCGAGCGCCAGCGACAGCGCGGTCAGCTCGTCCGCCGCCTCCTGGGCGCCGTCGCGCGTGAGCACGTGGATCGGCAGGGACTGCGCGGCGGCCTCGGCCACCGCGGCGCGCAGGCGGACCGGCGGATCGACCACCAGGCCCGGGTGCGTCGCGCGCAGCTGGTCGTACCAGTACCCGGCGTCGCGCGTGCGGGCGAGGCGGTTCACCACGATGCCGGCCACCGACGGCCGGTCGTCGCGGCGCTCGGCGATGCGCCGGACGTTGCGCAGGATCTGCTCCACGCCGTCGAGGCTCCACGCCGCCGGTTCGGCCACGATCAGGACGCGGTCGGCCGCGAACAGCGCGTTGACGGTGAGCAGCCCGAGCGACGGCGGGCAGTCGATCAGCACGTCGTCGTAGCGGTCGGTCACGCCCTCCATCGCGACGGCGAGGCGGTCCTGCGCGCCGATGACGTCGGTCGCGAGCTGGTGCTCGCGCTGCGCGAGGCTCGGCGAGCTGGGGACGAGGTCGGGCACGGCGCCCACCTCGTCGTCCCACCCCGAGCGCCGCACGGCCGGCCCGAGCGAGCCGGGCTGCTCACGCTCGAGCACCGCGTCCACGGTGACGGCGGCGTCCCACACCCCCAACCCGGTGGTGGCGTTCGCCTGCGGGTCGAGGTCGACGACCAGCACCCGGCGACCACGGCGGGCAGCCGCCGACGCGAGACCGAGGGCGACGGTGGTCTTGCCGACCCCGCCCTTCTGATTGACCACGGCGGTGATCCCCATGGGCCAACGGTACTCCTCGGGCGCTCGCGGCCCGGGCACCCGCGTGCGGCGGGGTGGGCGGCGCCGCACGGCCGGCCGCCGGGCGTCGTCAGGCGAGCTCGTCGAGGACCGGCGGCGCGGTGTCGAGCAGCGACGGCGCGTCGAGCACGGCGGGCGCGTCGAGCGCGTCCCGGGCGCCGAGGGCACCGAGCATGCCGGCCAGCATCGACTGCAGGCGGTCGGGGGCGAGGTCCTGCAGTCCGGCGGCCCGCACGGCGGTCACGCCGGCGAGGAACACCACCATCAGGAAGGACACCGCGGCGGGGTCGTCCGAGAGGTGGCTGCCGTCGAGGCTCGGCGTGCGCTCCAGGCGGCCCTCGAGCTGCGTGGCGAAGTGCCGGATGGCGTCGCCGATCCGCTGGCGGGCATCGGGCTCGCGGGCGCAGATCGCGAGGCCGTCGAGCAGGAGCTGGTCGGTCGGGGAGAACTCGAGGCCGGCGAACTGCGACAGCGCGGCGGCGATCTCCGCGGTCACGGGCAGGTCGACGCGCCCCAACCCGTCGGACATGTCGCGCAGCAAGCGATCGTTCTCGACGGTGATCGCCTCCGCGAGCAGCGCGGCCCGGCTGTCGAAGTAGCTGTAGAGCGCGCCCGACGTGAACCCGGCCCGGCGGGCGATGTCCTGCACCCGGCTGCCGGTGAAGCCCTTCTCGCGGAAGATCTCCGCCGCCGCCTGCACGAGCCGATCGCGGGTGTCCGACGGGGCGACGGCTTCCTGGCGGCCGCGCAGGTCGATCACGACCTCGTCGTCGGTGAGGCGGCGGTCGGTGGCGCGGTTCGCAGCGTCGTCCACGGCTGGCTGTCCCTCCAGATCCCGCCCGCGCGAACCGTACTACCGGGTCCCCGCGGGATCGCGGAACACGTCGGGCTCGATGTAGATCAACCGGACCGTCGGCACCTCGGCGCGGACCGCCGCCTCGACCCGGTCGATCGCGTCGGCGACGCCCGGGAGGTCGAGCTCGCTCGCGAACTCGACCTTCGCGGCGAGCAGGATCTCCTCCGGGCCGAGGTGCTCGGTGCGGCTGTGGATGACGCGCACGACGTCGGCGGTGCCGACGATGGCGCGGTCGATGCGGTCGCGGTGGGACGTGGACGCGGACTCGCCGATCAGGAGGCTCTTCATCTCGATGCAGAGGAACACCGCGATGACGCCGAGGATCACGCCGATGATCACGGACCCGATGCCGTCGTAGACCGAGTTGTCGGTCGCGATGTTGAGGAGCACGGCGACGAGCGCCACCGCGAGCCCGACGAGCGCGCCGGCGTCCTCGAGCAGGACCACCGGGAACTCGGGGACCTTCGCGGTGCGCAGGAACCGCCACCAGCTCGCGTCGCCCTTCAACGGCCGGGACTCGTGGACCGCGGTGCGGAAGGAGAAGGCCTCCAGCACCGCGGCGAGGCCGAGGATCCCGATCGCGACGGCCGGGCTCTCGAGCGGCTCGGGGTGCTGGATCTTGTGGATGCCCTCGTAGATGGCGAACATCGAGCCGAGCGTGAAGAGCACGACGGCGACGACGAAGGACCAGAAGTACCGCTCGCGCCCGTAGCCGAAGGGGTGCTCCTGGTCGGCGGCGCGGGTCGACCGGCGGCCGCCGAGGAGCAGCAGCCCCTGGTTGCCGGTGTCCGCGACGGAGTGGATCGCCTCGGAGAGCATCGACGACGCGCCGGTGATGAGGAACCCGGCGAACTTCGCGATCGCGATGCCGAGGTTGGCGAGGAACGCCGCGATGATCGCCCGCTTCCCACCGCTCGCCGACATGCTCGCTCCCCTCTCCGCGGGCGTGCCGGTCCCCGGCCGCCCCGCCTGCAGGATCGCAGGAGCCTACTGACGGGTCGCGGCGCGCCGAGTGACCGTCCCCCGGCGTCGCGGCGCGAGCGCGCGGCCGCGCCGCGCGACGGCCGGCGTGGCGTCGTCCCGCTCCCGCCCGGCCGCGGCACACTGCAGCCGTGCCCGAGCTGCCCGAGGTGGAGACGATCCGACGCCAGATCGAGGGCGAGCTCGTCGGTCGGCGCGTCGTCGAGGCGTGGGCGTTCCCGTCGGCGAAGTTCGACCAGGCGCCCGCCGCCGTCGGCGCGACGGTCACCGCGGTGCGGCGCCGCGGCAAGTACCTGCTCGCGGACCTCGACCTCGACGGCCGGCCGCACGAGCTCGTCGTGCACCTCGGCATGACGGGTCGGCTCGCGGTCGTGGCCGACGACCTCGCCGACGGGCCCCACCTGCGCGCCGCCTGGTCGCTCGACGACGACCGGCGGATGACGTTCACCGACGTCCGGCGCTTCGGCCGCATCGCGGTGGTGGAGGCGGGCGACCACGCGGGCCTCCCGACGCTCGCCGCGCTCGGGCCCGAGCCGTTCGACGACGCGTTCACCCCGGAGGAGCTCCGCCGCGGCGTCAACGCCAGCCGGCGCGCGGTGAAGACGCAGCTGCTGTCGCAGCGCCTGGTCGCGGGCGTCGGGAACATCTACGCCGACGAGGCGCTGTGGCGCGCCGGCGTGCACCCCGGTGCCCGGCGCCTCACCCGCGCCGGGGCGATCGCGCTGCGCGACGCGGTGCGCGGCGCGCTGGCCGACGGCCTCGACCACGGCGGCACGACCCTGCGGGACTACCGCGACGCGCTCGGTGGTGAGGGCAGCCACCAGCACGCGCTCGACTGCTACGGCCGCGGCGGCGAGCCCTGCTCCCGCTGCGGGACCGCGCTGCGACGGACGGTGGTGGACGCCCGCTCGACGACCTTCTGCCCGGCCTGCCAGCGCCGCTGAGCTGCGCGCCCGGCCCGGCGACCGGGCCGTGCGATCACATCGGACGATCGACGCCGTTGCCCACGACGGTCCGGGGTGTAGTAGGTTGCGGTCTCGTTACGAAACGTCATCCCGACGACCGCGCCGGCGCTCCCGAGCGACCCGCCGCCACCGCTCGCTCCTCGCAGCCCGCGACCGACCCGACCGACGACCGCCCCGGGGCCACGTGAACCTCATCCCGCGCCACACCCGCACCCGAACCCGCCTGCTCGTCGGCGCCGCCGCAGCCGCGGCGCTCCTGGCCGGGGTGCCGATGTCCGCCTCCGCCGACGACCCGAACGGCGGCAAGTCCCTCCAGCAGCTCCAGAAGGAGCGCGACCAGGTCCGCGCCCAGAAGGCGGCGCAGGCCGGCAAGGTCGACGGGCTCCGCGCCACCGACGCCCAGGTGACGAGCGCCCTCGCCGCGCTCAACGCGAACGTGAGCGCGCAGCAGGACCGGGTCGAGGAGGCCCAGCGCGCGGTGTCGCAGGCCGAGGCCGATCGCACCGCGGCCGAGCAGGCGCAGGCGCAGGCGCAGACCGAGCTCGACCACCTCAAGGTGCAGCTCCGCGAGTCAGCGGTGCAGGCGTACGTCACGCTCGGCAGCTCCGAGCCGATGAGCACGGTCGGCGTGGACAACGTGAACGACGCGCTGAACAAGCGCACGCTCCTGTCGGTGCAGGCCAACGAGAACATCGACCTCGTCGAGCGCTACCGCTCCACGCAGGAGGACCTCGAGATCCAGCGCAAGGCGGCGTCCGACGCGTCGGACCGGGCCCGCAGGAGCAAGGCGGCCGTGCAGTCGCGGCTGGACCAGCTCAACGAGTCGTACCAGCAGCAGCAGTCGTTCGCCGCCGAGGTCGACCAGCGCATCAACTCGGCGCTCGCCGAGGCGGACTCGCTCTCCGCGGTCGACGCCAACCTGTCCTCGAGCATCTCGTCGAAGCAGGCGCAGCTGGCCAAGGCGCTCGCCGCGGAGCAGGCCGCGCAGCAGGCCCGCGCCTCGCAGGCACGCGTCACGCTCAAGGCCGGCGGCTCGGGCCGGGGGTCCGGCGGCGGCGGGGGCGGCGGCGGTCCCGTGTCGATCTCCGGCGCGGGTCCGATTGTCAGCGTCGGCGGCATCCAGGTCAGCGCGTCGATCGCCGGCCAGCTGCAGGCGCTGCTCGGCGCGGCGAACGCGGCGGGCATCCACTTCGGCGGTGGTGGCTACCGCGATCCCTCGGGGCAGATCGCCGTTCGCCGCAGCAACTGCGGCTCGAGCAACTAC
The DNA here is from genome assembly GCA_023392475.1 of Actinomycetes bacterium. Taxonomy (GTDB): domain Bacteria; phylum Actinomycetota; class Acidimicrobiia; order Acidimicrobiales; family Microtrichaceae; genus JAEVZA01. The sequence goes on from JAEVZA010000194.1 coordinate 5,024, forward strand.
GCCATCTACGAGATGCCCGCGTCGTCGTGCCACCCGCCCACCGCGAAGCCCGGCACCTCGATGCACGAGCGCGGCCTCGCCATCGACTTCACGCAGAACGGCTCGACGCTCAGCCGGAGCAGCTCGGGGTTCGCGTGGCTCAAGGCCAACGCCAGCCGGTTCGGCTTCTACAACCTGCCGTCCGAGCCGTGGCACTGGTCGACGAACGGCAACTGACCTCGCCGACGTCCGTCGCCGCGCCGGCCTGACCGGCACGGCACCGCACGTCGCCCGCCGGGGGCCGCGCGTCAGCGACCGTTCGAGCGGCCCGAGCCGTCGTCGTCGCCGAAGATCCTCGCCGCCAACGTCTCGTCCGCGTAGACGACCTGGTCGCCGCCGAGCTCCTTCGCCCGCAGCAGCCCGGCGTCGGCGACGCGCAGGATGGCGTCGCCGCTGCGGCCGACGGCCGAGTGCGTGATCCCGAACGAGCACGTGAACTCCGGCACCTGGCTCACGGCGAGCGCCTGCGCGAGGCCGTCGCGGATGCGCTCGATCGCCTCGATGGACGTCGTCACGCTCATGTTCGGGTACACGAGGACGAACTCCTCGCCGCCGAGCCGCGCGATCACGTCGTTGCCGCGCACCTTGTCGCGGAGCACCTGGGCGAAGAGCTGGAGCGCGCGGTCGCCGACCTCGTGGCCGTAGGTGTCGTTCAGCACCTTGAACTTGTCCAGGTCCGCGAGCACGAGCACGAACGCGGTCGAGCGCTCGATCAGCGACGCCAGCTGCGACTCGAGGAGCCGGCGGTTCGGCAGGCCGGTGAGCTTGTCGGTCGCCGCCTCGTGGCGCGAGCTCTCGAGGGCGCGGAGCGCGCCGAGCCGGTTGCCCAGCTGCGTGGCGAGCGTGGCGAGCTGGCCGACGGTGCGGTCCTCCGGCGGGTGCCGGTCGGCGGCCACCGCGTGCAGCACGCCGACGGGGCGGCCGGCGACGCTCACCGGCACGCACGCCGCCGAGCACGGGCCGTACGGCCGGTTGCGCAGCTTCGGGCACGCGTTGATCGACTCGGAGCTGTCGAACACGACCGGCTGCGCGCGCCGGATCGCGACGCAGCCCGCGGTCTCGTCGACGGGGCAGCCGGGCCTCGGCTGGTTCGGGTTCGAGGCGACCGCCGTGAGCTCGGTCGAGCCGTGCGGCGCGAGCAGCAGCTCGACAGGTCGCTCGCCGTCGATGATGCCCAGCGCCTGCTGCGCGACCGCGTGCGCCTCGGACTCCTCGTCGGCGAGGTCGAGCGCCTCGAAGATCATGCGGCTCTGCGCGCCCCACTCCGCGTGGAGGCGGAGCCGGCGGACGTGGCGCTGGAGCGACTCGGTCGCGACGTCGAGCTCCTCGGCGAGCGCCGCGACGTCGGTCGCACCGCTCACGCCGGTGCGGGCGTCGAGGTCGCCCTGCGCCAGCGACATCGCCGTGCCGCGCATCAGGTCGACGGGCAGGTCGAGCGAGCGGCGCAGCCGCCGCTGCAGCGCCACGAGCGTGAGCGCGGTGAGCGCGACGGCCGGCACGAGCACGAGCCAGCTGAGGACGCGGTACGCGTCGGCGCGGTCGGACGCGTCGGCCGCGTCGGAGGTCAGGCCGTTGGCGAGGCTCGACCACGCATCGACGGCAGAGCGGTACGGGCGCTCGAGCGCGGGCAGCTCCCCGCCGACCGCCTGCGGATCGTCGCTAGAGCGGTCGAGCGCGTCGCTGACGTCGGCCGCGAACACGTCGCGCGCCCGGTCGGCGGCGCGCCGCTCCGCCGCACCGTCCACCTGCGGGACGTCCGCGGCGCGCAGCTCGCCGACGCGCGTGCGCACCTCGCCGCCGCTCACGACGTCCTCACCGGCCGCTGCCGCGGCCAGCCCGTACATCCCCGACTGCACCGAGTCCGCGGCGCGCCGGCCCTCGAGCGCGGTGGCCGCGCCACCCGCGAGCTCGGCCGACGACGTGGCCTCGTGGTCCGCGGCCCAGCCG
>JAEVZA010000206.1 GCA_023392475.1 Actinomycetes bacterium
GGGCGACCCCGACGAGCTCCGTGGCGCGGGGCTCCGAGCGGTCGAGGCGATCGGCGCGATCGACGGCCCGGTCGACGTCGGCGTCGTCGCCGGACCGGCCACGCTGCACCGGGCAGCGACCGAGACGCTGCTGGCGGCGGGTGCCCGCACCCTCCTCGTCGAGAAGCCGCTCGCGGCGACGCTGGACGAGGCGCTCGCGACGTCCGCCGCGATCACGGCCGCCGGCGCCACCGCCGCGGTCGGCTACCACCTCCGCTGCGGCGACGTGTCCCCCGCCGTGCGAGCGGCGCTGCGCGACGGGGCGATCGGCACCCCGCGGCACGTCGAGCTCGCCGTGGGGCAGCACCTGTCCGGCTGGCGCCCCGGCACCGACGCCTCGGCGTCGGTGAGCGCCCGCGCCGAGCTCGGCGGCGGCGTGCTGCTCGAGCTCAGCCACGAGCTCGACGCGATCCGCTTCCTCCTGGGCGGGGTCGTCGAGGTCGGGGCGCGCCTGCGCCACGACGGCGCCCCGACCGACGGCGTGGTCGACACGGTCGCGGACCTGCGCGTGGCGACCGCCGCCGGCGCCTCGGGCACCGTCCACCTGGACATGGTCGCCGACCCGCCGCACCGGACGTGGAGCGTGACGGGCGACGACGGGCGCCTCGACGCCGACCTGCTGTCGGGCGAGGTGGTGGTGACGGCCCCCGACGGCTCGAGGCGGTCGGTGCTCGGGCCGGCGTCGGCCGGCGAGCGGGACCGCGCCGAGCGGCGCCTGGTCGCGAACCTCCTCGCCGTGCACGACGGCCGGGAGCGACCGGTGTGCACCGTCGACGAGGGCGTCGCGACCGTCGCCGTGGTCGAGGCGGCCCGTCGGAGCGACGCCGCCGGTGGCGCCCTCGTCGCGGTCCTCGGCGCCGCGGGGGTCGGCTGATGGACGTCGTCGCCGCCGTCTTCGCCCGCGGCGGGTCGAAGGGCGTACCCGACAAGAACCTGCGCGTGCTGGGCGGCCGCCCGCTCGTGGAGATCGCCGTGCGGCAGGCGCTCGCCTGCCCGGGCGTCGACCGGGTCGTCGTGTCGACCGACAGCGAGCGCATCGCGGAGGTGGCGCGCGCCGCCGGGGCCGAGGTGCCCTGGCTGCGCCCCGACCACCTCGCCACGGACACCGCGCGCGAGTTCGACGCCTGGCAGCACCTGCTCGGGTGGCTCGCCGAACGCGGCGAGCTCCCCGACCGCCTGCTCGTCGTCCCCTGCACCGCGCCGCTCCGTGAGGTGGAGGACCTCCGCCGCTGCGTCGAGGCGTCGGCGGCGCCGGGGGTGGACGTCGTGCTGACCGTGACCCCGTCGCACCGCAACCCGTGGTTCAACATGGTGACGCTCGACGACGAGGGCCGGGCACGGCTCGTGTGCGAACCCCCGAGCCGCATCCACCGCCGGCAGGACGCGCCGCCCGCGTTCGACGTGGGCACGGTCGCGTTCGTCGCCGACCCGGCGTACGTGATGCGGGCGACCTCTCTCTACGATGGGACGGTGCGTGCCGTGACCGTGCCGGCCGAGCGCAGCCTGGACATCGACACCGAGGTGGACCTGGCGCTCGCCGAGCTCCTCCTCGCCCGGCGCGGCGACGCCGGACGGGGACCGGACGCGCCGTGACCGACCTGCTCGACCTCCTCCGCCTCGACGGGCGCGTCGCCGTGGTGACCGGGGCGACCGGCCACATCGGGCGCGAGGCGGCCGACGGGCTCGCCGAGCTGGGCGCCGCGGTGGCGGTCGTGGACCTCGACCCGGAGCGCTGCGAGCAGGTCGCCGCCGGGCTGCGGGACCGGCGCGGCGTGCGCGCCGCGGCGGTCCCCGTCGACCTCGCCGACGAGGCCGCCACCCGCGGGATCGCCGAGCGGGTCGAGACGGAGCTCGGCGGCGTCGACGTGCTCGTGCACCTGGCCGCCCTCGTGAGCGCCGAACCGCTGCCCGCGTGGACGACGCCGTTCGAGGAGCAGGGCACCGAGGTCTGGCGCCGGGCGCTGGAGGTGAACCTGACCGCCGTCTTCGTGCTCACGCAGGCGTGCACGCCGGCGCTGCGGCGGAGCGGCCACGGCTCGGTGGTGACCGTCGGGTCCACGTACGGCGTGGTGGGGCCCGACTGGCGGGTCTACGAGGGCACCGGGATGGGCAACGCGGCCGGCTACGCGGCGAGCAAGGGCGGCGTGGTGCAGCTCACCCGCTGGCTCGCGACCTCGCTCGCCCCCGACGTGCGGGTCAACTGCCTGACGCCCGGGGGCGTGGAGCGGGGCCAGCCGGAGCGCTTCGTGCGGGCGTACGAGTCGCGCACGCCGCTCGGCCGGATGGCGTCCGAGGAGGACTACAAGGGCGCGATCGCGTACCTCGCCGGCGACGCCTCGCGCTACGTGACCGGCCACAACCTCGTGGTCGACGGCGGCTGGACGGCATGGTGAGGGGGCGACGGAGATGACGGCACCGAGCTTCGAGATCGACGGCCGACCGGTCGGCGAGGCGCACCCGCCCCTCGTCGTGCCGGAGATCGGGATCAACCACGAGGGCGACGTGGAGAAGGCGCGACGCATGATCGACGACGCGGCCGACGCCGGCGCCGAGGTCGTGAAGTTCCAGTCGCACTCGCCGGCCGACGAGATGGTCCGAAACGACGTCGTCCCCGCGAACGCGGACGTGTCGATCTGGGAGATCATCTCCCGCTGCACGCTCACCTGGGAGCAGGAGGCGGAGCTCCAGGCCTACGCCCGGGGCCGAGGCGTGACCTACCTGTCCACCCCGTTCTCCCGCGAGGCCGCCGACCACCTGCACGACCTCGACGTGCCGGCGTACAAGATCGGTTCCGGCGAGTGCAACAACCTGCCGCTCATCGACCACATCGCGGCCTTCGGCCGCCCGGTGATCCTGTCGACCGGGATGAACGACCTGGCGTCGGTCGGGGCGTCGGTCGAGGTGCTGCGCGACCACGGCGTGCCGTACGCGCTGCTCCACTGCACGAGCCTCTACCCCACCCCACGCGACCGGGTCCGCCTCGGAGCGATCGCGGAGCTCCGCGCGGCGTTCCCCGACGCGGTGGTCGGGCTGTCGGACCACACGCTGAGCAACCACGTGGCGCTCGGCGCGGTGGCGCTCGGCGCGAGCATCCTCGAGCGCCACTTCACGAGCGACCCGACGTGGCCGGGCCCCGACATCGAGATCTCGATGACGCCGCCGGAGCTCGGCGACCTGGTGCGGGGCAGCCGCTGGATCCACGAGGCGCTCGGCGGCACGAAGGGCGTCCTCCCGGAGGAGCAGCCCACGATCGACTTCGCCTACGCGTCGGTGGTCACGCTGGCCCCGGTCGCGGCCGGGTCGGTGCTCGACCGCTCGAACACGTGGGTGAAGCGCCCGGGCACGGGGGAGATCCCCGCCAAGGAGCTCGACCGTGTGCTGGGCCGGAGCGCGGTGCGCGACCTGCCGGCCGACCACCAGGTCGCCTGGGACGATGTCTCCTGACGGGACCGGCCGCGGCGCGCCCGACGGCGAGGGCAGGGTCCGCCACGTCTGCGTCCTCACGGGGACGCGGGCGGACTTCGGCAAGCTGAAGCCCCTGGTGCTGGCGGCGGCCGCGCTGCCCGACGTCCGGGTCACGGTCGTCGCGACCGGCATGCACCTGCTCGAGCGGTACGGCTCGACGGTCATCGAGGTGCGGCGCCTCGAGCCCGCGGTGCGCGTCCGCGAGTTCCCCAACCAGGAGCCCGGCGACACGATGGACCGCATCCTCGCCCGCACCGTCGACGGGCTCGCCGACCTGGTGGACGAGGACCGGCCCGACCTCCTCGTCGTCCACGGCGACCGCGTCGAGGCCCTGGCCGGCGCGTCGGTCGGGGCGCTGCGCGGCGTCGCGGTCGCGCACGTCGAGGGCGGCGAGCTGTCGGGGACGATCGACGGCATCCTCCGCCACGCCGTGTCCAAGCTCTCGCACCTGCACCTGGTCGCGAACGACGACGCGGCGCGGCGCGTGGAGCAGCTCGGCGAGGACCCGGCCACGGTGTTCGCGATCGGCTCGCCCGACATCGACGTGATGCTGTCGGACGACCTGCCGTCGCTCGACGAGGTGCGGGCCGCGTACGAGATCCCCTTCGACGACCACCTCCTGGTGGTCTTCCACGGCGTGACGACCGAACCGCCCGACCGGGTCCGGGCGACCGCGGCCGCGCTCGTCGACGTGCTGCTCGAGCGCGGCGACCCCGCCGTCGTCGTCTACCCGAACAACGACCCCGGCTCGGACGGGATCATCGAGGAGTACGGGCGGCTGGCGGGCGACCCGCGGTTCCGCGTGTTCCCGTCCCTGCGCTTCGAGGCGTTCCTCACGCTGCTGCACAGCGCCCGGGCCCTGGTCGGCAACTCGAGCGCGGGGATCCGGGAGGCGCCGATCTACGGCGTCCCGAGCGTCGACGTGGGGTCGCGGCAGCGGGACCGGCACGCCCACCCGACGATCCACCACACGGGCACGTCGGCCGGGGAGATCCGGGCCGGCCTCGAGGCCGCGCTCGCGTCCGGGCCGCACGAGCCCAGCCACCACTTCGGGCGGGGGGACAGCGCCCGGCGGTTCGGCGAGCTGCTCGAGGACGGTGCCATCTGGGGCCTGGGCGAGGACAAGGTCTTCCGTGAGCTCGGCCCCACCGGCGACTGACGCGCCGCCCGCGCCGGGTTGGCGCGAGGACCGCTGGTCCTGGCTGGTGGTGGCGGTCGGCGCGGTCGTGGCGTGCCTCGCGTGGGCGGCGACCACGCGGCCGATGGGCGACTCGCCGTCGTACCGGGCCGCGGGCCTCGCCCTGTCGCACGGCTGGTCGGTGATCACCGACCGGACGCCGGGCTACCCGCTGCTCCTGTGGCTCACCGGGTCGCTGCGCCACGAGACGACGCTGCTCTTCCTCGTGCAGCTCGCCCTGCACGTCACCACGGTGGTGCTCGTCGTCCGCGTCGCCGGTCGGGTCGGGGTGCCGCCGGGGTGGCGCGTGGCCGTCGCCGTGCTGCTCGTCGCGCCGGCGCCGATGGTCAAGGTCGTCTACGCCGGCAGCGAGGCGCTCGCCGAGGTGCTCGTCGCGGTCGTGCTGTGGACGCTCGTGCGGTGGCTCGACGACCGGCGCGGCCGCTGGCTGGTCGGCGCCGGCGTGGCGATCGGGGCCCTCTCGCTGACCCGGCCGACGTTCGTGGCCGTGGTCCTGCCGCTCGGCCTGCTGGTGTGGTGGCTCGCCCGCCGCGACGTGTCCCTCTCCCCGTCCCGTTCTGTGCTGCAGATCGGGACGGATCCGTCCCGATCTGCAGCAC
>JAEVZA010000313.1 GCA_023392475.1 Actinomycetes bacterium
GGGCTGGCGGCCGCGCGGGCGCTCGTGGCGGGCGGCGCGGAGGTGGTGGTCGTCGAGGCCCGCGACCGCGTGGGCGGCCGCACGGAGGGCGGTCGGACCGAGGGCGGCACCCCGGTCGAGCTCGGCGGGCAGTGGATCGGTCCGACGCAGAACCGCATGTACCGGCTCGTCGAGGAGCTCGGCCTCGAGACGTTCCCCACGTACAACACGGGCGAGCACGTCGTCGTCCTCGCCGGGCGCACGTCGAGGATGGGCTCCGCGCGCGGCGCCGTGCCGAAGCTCAGCCCGTTCGCGCTCGCCGACCTCGCGCAGGGGCTCGCCCGGTTCGACCGGGCGTCGCGGCGCGTCGACCTGTCCGGCCCCTGGCGCACCGAGGGCGCGCGCGACCTGGACGGCCAGACCTTCGAGACGTGGATCCGACGGCACCTGCGCACCCCGCTCGGGCGTGCCTACTTCCGGATCGCCACCGAGGCCGTGTTCTCCGCGGAGTCGACCGACATGTCCGCCCTCCACGCGCTCTTCTACGCGCGGTCCGGCACCGACCTCGAGACGCTGCTGTCGGTCGACCGGGGCGCCCAGCAGGACCGCGTCGTCGGCGGCTCGATCCGCATCGCCGAGGCGATGGCGGCGTCGCTCGGCGACCGCGTGCGGCTCGGCTCCCCGGTGCGCCGGATCGAGCACTCCGGTGACGGCGTGCGCGTCCTGACCGCCGGGCCCGGCGGCACCGCGGGCGAGGCGCTCGAGGCGGACCGGGTGGTCGTCACCCTGCCACCCACCCTCGCCGGCCGCCTCGACTACGCGCCCGCCCTGCCCTCGTGGCGCGACCAGCTCACGCAGCGGCTGCCCGCAGGGTCGGTCATCAAGTTGTACGCCGTCTACGACGAGCCGTTCTGGCGCGCCGAGGGGCTGACCGGCCAGGCCGCCTCCGACGTCGGGCCCGTCAAGGTCACGTTCGACAACTCGCCGCCCGACGGCCGGCCGGGGATCCTCATGGGGTTCATGGAGGCGAACGACGGCCGCGAGTGGGCGCGCCGCACCGAGCGCGAGCGGCGCGACGCCGCGGTGGCCTGCTTCGCCCGCTACTTCGGGCCCAAGGCGCTGCACCCGGAGGAGTACCTCGAGCGCGACTGGATGGCCGAGGAGTTCAGCCGCGGCTGCTACGGCGCCCACTTCACGCCCGGCGTCTGGACGGCCTTCGGCGACGCGCTCCGCACCCCGGTCGGTCGCATCCACTGGGCCGGCGCCGAGTGCTCGCCGGTGTGGAACGGCTACATGGAGGGCGCCGTGCGCTCCGGCGAGACCGCCGCCGGCGACGTCCTCGACCTCCTCTGACCGACCGAGCTCACCTCGCGTTCTGACTGCTTTTCACGTCGCTGGACGACGTGAAAAGCAGTCAGAAACCAAGGCGGCAGGACGGGGCGGGCGGTCACCCGGCCGTCGTCGCCGCGCCCTCCGGGACGTCGGGCACCTCGCCGCGGTGGTGGAGGAGCAGCCCGAGCCCGAACACGACCGCCATCGAGACGCCGACCCCGACGAACACGACGGCGGACCCCGTCGCCTCGTACACGACCGGCGCGGCGAGGGCGGCCGTGGCGGCGCCGACCTGGTTGACCGCCTCGGCGATGCCCTGCCCGGCGGCCACCTCCTCGGGCCGGCAGGCGCGCAGCATCGCCGTCTGCACCGCCGGCGTGGCGACGGCCTGCGGCACGCCCTCGATGACGGCGACGATCGTGATGGCGATCGGCCAGACGAGCAGGCCGTAGGCGATCGTCGTCGGGATGATGAGCAGCAGCGCGAACGTCGCGGCGCGGACCGGTCCGATGCGGTCGGCGATCCGCCCGCCCTGCGGCGCGAAGAGGATCACCGGCACCGCGTACAGCGACAGCCCGATGCCGATGAACACGGTGCTGGCCCCGCGGTCGGTCAGGTAGCGCGACCAGAGCGCGTCGTAGACGCCGACGGGCAGGAAGAGCGCGAGCGAGAGGAGCGCCGCGCCGGAGATCGCGGGCCGTCGCAGCATCACCACCGACGCGAACGGCGACCGGTGGTGCTCGCTCGGCGGCACGTGCGGCAGCGCCGCGACGAGCAGCCACGCGGCGAAGCCGAGCTTCACCACGCCGATGAGCACGAACGGCGCGTCGAGCCCGATCAGCTCCGTCAGCGAGGCGCCGATGACCGGGCCCAGCAGGAACCCGGCGAGCTCGGCGCTGGTGAGCGTGCCGAGCCGCCGACCGGCCTGGAGCGGGTCGGCGACGGTCACGATCTTGCGGGCGGCCGGGAAGTAGACGCCGGCGCCGAGCCCCTCGAGCAGGCGGGCCCCGACGAACTGCCAGAGCTCGGTGCCGATCGCGAACCAGAAGAGGCCCATCGCGGACAGCACGAGGCCGCCGACCAGCAGGAGCCGGGCGTGGCCGCGGTCGGCCAGGCCCGCGAGGAGCACGCCCGACACCAGCGCGGCGAGGAAGGACGCACCCGAGATCAGGCCGAGCCCGGCCGACGAGAAGCCGTAGCGGTCCTGGAACTCGGCCAGCAGCGGGAAGATCAGGCCGATCCCGGCGCCGAGCGTCATCGCCGCGGCGAGGATCGGGCCGGTGCTGCCGCCGCCCGGGCCGGGTACGGGCGCGCCCGTGGAGGCGGCGGGACCGGCGGACATCCGGACATCGTGCCAGTCCGGGCACCACCCTCCCACCGGGTTCCCGACGGCAGCCGGCGGGGCCCGACGGACGCTCCTCCCCGGTTCCGACGGTGCGCTGTCACACCGGTCGGGCAAGCTGTGCCGGATGGCCGTCAGTGGTACGGACCGATCACCCGCCCCCGGAGCACGCGATCGTGGCCCCGGCGCGCGGGTGCCCGCGGAGTGGGACCCCCACGCCGGCACGATCATGTGCTGGCCCACCCGCGAGGAGATCTGGGCCGGCCGACGGGACCACGCCGCGGCGGACCACGCCACGATCGCCGCCGCGATCGCCCGGTTCGAGCCGGTCACGATGGTCGCTCCCCCGCACCTCGTCGAGGAGGCGGCCGCCGCGTGCGGCGAGGGCGTCGAGGTCGTGGAGCTGCCGATCGACGACTCGTGGGCGCGCGACTCCGGCCCGATCCAGGCCGTCGCCGCCGACGGGTCGCGGGTGGTCGTCGGCGTCGGGTTCAACGCCTGGGGCGGGAAGTTCGCCCCCTTCGAGGACGACGCCCGCCTGGCCCGTCGGTGGGCGGCGCGCCAGGGCGAGCCGGTGCTCGAGGTGGACCTCGTGCTCGAGGGGGGCTCCGTCACCGTCGACGGCCGCGGCACCGTCGTCACCACCGAGCAGTGCCTGCTGCACCCGAACCGCAACCCCGACCTCACGCGGGCCGCGATCGAGGAGCGGCTCGGTGCGGCGCTCGGCACCGTGCGCACCGTCTGGATCCCGTTCGGCCTGGTGCTGGACGCGGACACGGATGGGCACGTTGACAACGTGGCCGCCTTCGTCCGCCCGGGGCTGGTGCTGGTCCAGGGCTGCGGCGACCCCCTCGAGCCGGACCACGAGCGCCTCGGGATCAACCTCCGCTGCCTGCGCGGCGCGCCCGACGCCGCGGGCGAGCCGCTCGAGGTCGTCGAGGTCCCGGTCCTGCCGTTCACGGAGGTCGCCGGCGAGCGCGTGCCGGTCCCGTACCTCAACCTCTATCTCTGCAACGGCGCGGCGATCGTCCCCGTGTGCGGCCACCCGGCCGACGACGAGGTGCTCGGGCTCATCGCCGAGCAGCTGCCCGGCCGCGAGGTCGTGCCCGTGCCCGGCGCCGTGCTGGCGCTCGGCGGCGGCGGTCCGCACTGCATCACCCAGCAGATCCCGGTCACCCGGCAGGTCGCGGCGTGCACCTGATCACCGCCGACGGCGTCCCCGACTCCCCCGCCCGCACGCGCCCGTCCGAGCGCGCGCCGTGGCGGGTGGGCGCCGTGCAGCAC
>JAEVZA010000318.1 GCA_023392475.1 Actinomycetes bacterium
GTGCTAGATCAGGCCCCATGTCTGGCAACGGAACCCCCGAGGACGGCACGGCGGTCGTCGTCCCCACCGGCAGCGGCGCACTCCGTGGCGCCTGGCACGACGGCGTCGCACGCTTCGCCGGCGTCCCCTTCGCGGCCCCGCCCGTCGGACCGCTCCGCTTCCGCCCCCCGCAAGCCCCGGCGCCGTGGGACGGCGAGCGCGACGCCACCGCGTTCGGCGCCGTCTCGCCGCAGAACCCGTCGATGATCGACGCGCTCTTCGGCGGCGAGGCCGAGGTGTGGGACGAGGACTGCCTGCACCTGAACGTCTGGACGACCGCGCCCGGGACGGCCGAGGGCCTCCCCGTGATGGTGTGGATCCACGGCGGCGGCTTCGAGATGGGCTCCGGCTCGTCGCCGCTGTACGACGGCACGCGGTTCGCCGCCGACGGGGTGGTCTTCGTCAGCCTGAACTACCGGCTGGGTTCGCTCGGGTTCCTCGACCTCACCTCGGTCGACCCGGCCGAGGCGGGCTCCGGCAACGTCGGCCTGCTGGACCAGGTGGCCGCCCTCGAGTGGGTCCGGGACAACGTCGCGGCGTTCGGCGGCGACCCGGGCAACGTCACGATCTTCGGCGAGTCGGCCGGGTCGATGAGCGTGACGCTGCTCATGACCGTCGAGCGCGCGTCGGGGCTCTTCCACCGGGCCGCCGCGCAGTCCGGCGCGCTGGCCACGAAGACGGCGGACCAGGCCGCCGCGGACACGGCGGAGTTCATGGCGGCCACCGGCGTCTCGACGGTCGAGGCGCTGCGGGAGCTGCCGGTCGAGGAGCTGCTCAAGGCCCACGCCTCGATGGGCGCCGCCCGCATGGCCGACCCCGAGGGCGTGATCCAGCGCACGGGCAGCCCCGTCGCGTTCCTCCCCTTCACGCCCGTCGCCGACGGCGTGGTCGTGCCCGAGGACCCGTTCGCTGCCGTGGCCGGCGGCTCGGCCGCCGGCGTGCCGCTCGTGGTGGGCACGAACCTCGAGGAGTGGAAGCTGTTCGCGCTCATGGCACCCACCAAGGCGGAGGACGACGAGTCGCTCCGCGACCGCCTGGGCCTCGTGACCGACGACGTCGACGGCGCGTTCGCCGCCTACCGGGCCGACCACCCCGACGCGCCGCACGCCGAGGTCGAGTGCGCGCTGCTGACCGACGTGGTGTTCCGGATCCCGGCCGTCCGCCTCGCCGACGCGCAGGCGGCCCACGCGCCCGTCCACCAGTACCGCTTCGACTGGAGGAGCCCGGCGTGGGGCGGGATGATCGGCGCCGCGCACGCGGTGGAGATCCCGTTCGTGTTCGACATGGTCGGCGACCACCGCCTGCACGTCCTCATCGGACCGGAGGCGCCGGCGCCGCTCGCCGCGGCGATGCACGACGCGTGGGTGTCGCTCGCCAAGGACGGCACGCCCACGGTGGCGGGCGTCGGCGCGTGGCCGGCGGTGCCCGCGGACGGCTCCTCCCGCCCCGTCGTGCTGTTCGACGACGAGGTGACCCTGGCGGAGGACCCGCAGCCGGCCACGCGCCGCTACTGGGTCGAGCGCGCCGGCTGAGCGGCCGACGTGGGGGACGACGACGCGCCGCAGCTCACCGAGCTCGGCTTCTACGCGCTCGCCGGGCACACCGAGCAGCCCCGGGACCTCGTCGACGAGGTCCGGGTGGGGGAGGACCTCGGGCTGGGGGCCGCGTTCATCTCCGAGCGCTTCAACGTGAAGGACGCCGCGGTGCTCTCGGGCGCCGCCGGCGCGGCGAGCACGACGCTCGGGATCGCCACCGCGGCGACCAACCACACGACCCGGCACCCGATGGTGACGGCCACGATCGCCACGACGATGCACCGGCTCACGGACGGGCGGTTCGCCCTCGGCCTCGGCCGCGGCATCGACCTGCTCAACGGGCTCTACGGCATCCCGACGGCGACGATGGCGCAGCTCGAGGACATGATCGGCATCCTGCGGCGCCTGTGGCACGGCGACCTCGTCATGGGCCACGACGGCCCGGCCGGCAGCTACCGGTTCCTCCACCAGAGCGGCTCGTTCGACGAGGACATCCCCGTCGTCATGACCGCGATGGGCGAGCGCACGCTCGAGTTCGCCGGCCGCGTCGTCGACGGCGTGGTGCTGCACACGTACTTCACCGACGAGACGCTGGCCCGCAGCGTCGCGGCCGTGCGCCGCGGCGCGGAGCAGGCCGGACGGGACCCCGCGTCGGTGCGCGTGTGGTCGGTGCTGGCCACGGTCGGCGACCACCTCCCCGAGGAGCTCCGGCTGCGCAAGACGGTCGGCCGGCTCGCGACGTACCTGCAGGGCTACGGCGACCTCATGGTCCGCGTGAACGGCTGGGACCCCGCGGTCCTCGCCGCGTTCCGCCAAGACGACGTCGTCGCCTCGTTCCCCGGCGCGCTCGACGCCACCGGCACGACCGAGGTGCTCGAGCACGTGGCCGGCCTGCTCCCCGACGAGTGGCTGGCCGCCGCGGCGACGGGCAGCGCCGCGGACTGCGCGGCCACCGTGCTCGGCCAGTTCGACCTGGGCGCGGACGGCGTGGTCATGCACGGCGCGACGCCGCAGGAGCTCGCGCCGGTCGTGGCCGCGTACCGCGGGCTCCGGCCGGCGGGGCGGTTCGACGACCTCCCGGCGAACCCCGGCCAGCCCGTCGGCGGGCTCACCCCACCGGGCTGAGGCGCCCCGCCGGCCCGGTGGTCACTCCTCCGCGATCGCCGTCAGCACGTCGAGGCGGCCGGCCCGCCGGGCCCGCAGCGCGGCGGCGAGGATCCCGAGCAGCGCCGCGACGCCGCGCAGGCTCGCGAGGCGCGGCACCGGGAAGGTGAGCTCCGCGTTCTCGGCCGGCAGGGTCGCCACGAGCGCGGCGCCGAAACCGATCCCCACCGCGAGCCCGAGCACGCCGCCGAACACGGAGATCAGGAACCCCTCCACGCGGACCATCCGTCGCATGCGCCGCCGGGACATGCCGACCGCGCGCAGGAGCCCGAGCTCGCGCGTGCGCTCGACGACCGACAGGGCGAGCGTGTTGGCGATGCCGAGGCCGGCGACGAGCACGGCGAACAGCAGGAGCACGTTCACCACGCCGAGGATGATGTCGACCGATCCCGTGCGGGCCTCGACGAAGCGGGCGGTCGTCTGGGCCGTCGAGTTCGGCGTGCCGGCGACCGCCTTCGAGAGCCGCTCGGCGACGGTCGCGGGCGACGCGCCCGGGTCGGTGGTGACGAACACGAGCCGCGTGACCGGGTCGACGCCGAGCAGGCCCTGGAGCGCCGCCGGCGGCGCGATCGAGTCGTCGTAGAGCTCACGGCGCTGGTACGTCCCGACGACGTGCACGGTGCGGGTCACGTCGCCGCCCCGGAGGGTCAGCTCCTGGCCGATCCGCACCTCCTTGTCGTCCGCCCACCGGGTGGCCACCGCGATCTCGTCGTTCCCCGTCGGCAGCCGCCCGTCGACGATCTCGGGATCGACCAGGCGCGTCAGGTCGGGGAGGTCGCCGGTCGTCACGGCGAGCCGCCCACCCCCCTGCGTGTCGGTGCGGGCGATCTTCATGGGCTGGGCGTCCTGCACGCCCTTCGTCGCGGCGATGCGGGCGACCGTGTCGGCGTCGAAGGGCGCGACCGAGCCGGAGTCCACGACGACGTCGCTGCGCACCGACCGGGTCAGCCCGCCCCGGATCGCGGTGCGCACGGACTCCCCCACGACGAGCGTCGTGGCCACGAGGGCGAGCCCGATCATGAGCGCCGACGCCGTGGACGCGGTGCGCCTCGGGTTCCGCACCGCGTTCTGCGCCGCGACCCGCGTCGCCACGCCCCCGAGGCGGCGGAACGGCGCGCCGATCACGCCGATGATCGGGCCCGAGAGGAAGCGGGCGACCGCGGCGACGCCGAGGAAGACCAGCAGCGCCCCGAGGGCGACGGTGCGGACGCGGGCGTCGACCTGCGGGGACGACGACGTCAGGCCGCGGAACCCGACGAGGAGGCCGGCCGCCAGGAGGATCGAACCGAGCACCGGGCGGCCGAGCGACCCGCGCGTCGGGGTGGCGTCGACCGACGCGATCGCGGCGATGGGCGGCACGCGGGTGGCGCGCCGGGCGGGACCGAGCACCGACACCAGGGTGACGCCGATGCCGACGACGAGGCCGAACACCGCGGTCCGCGCCTGGAACACGACCTGGTCCGTGGGGAGCTCGACGCCCAGCGCGCCGAGCAGGCGCTGCAGCCCGACGCCGAGCAGCACGCCGATGCCCAGCCCGAGCACCGACGACACGACGCCGACGACGAGGCCCTCCCCCACCACCGACCAGGACACCTGGCGGCGGGACGCCCCGACGGCGCGCAGGAGCGCCAGCTCGCGGGTGCGCTGCGCGACGACGATCGTGAAGGTGTTCCAGATGAGGAAGGCGCTGACGAACAGCGTCACGGCGGCGAAGCCGAGCAGGAGCCCGACGAACGTGGACAGCTGCTCCTCGATGTCGGCCTGCGCGCGGGCGATCAGCACGTCGGAGCGCAGCACCGCCACGCTCGGGCCGCCGACCCGCTGGAGCTCGGCCTGCACGGCGTCCTCGTCCGCGCCCGGCTGGAGCTTGACGTTCACGACGCCGTACCAGCCCGGCACGCCGACGAGCTCGGCGGCGCGCTGGGCGTCCATCGCGACGACCGGTGCGGCCGCGACGAGGCCCGTGGCGCGCTGGTCCGCGATCCCGCTGACCGTCACGTCGGAGATGCCGCTGCGCGTGGCGAGCCGCAGGTGCTCGCCGACCGACAGGCCGCGGTCCTCCGCGGTCTTCGAGTCGACCACGACGTCGTCGCGGCCGGTCGGTGCGTGGCCGGACACCAGCCGCACGCCGAAGAGGTCGGGGTGGTCGGGCCAGTTCGACAGCAGCGTGAAGTCGAACGCACCCGCCGCGCCCTGCTTGTCCAGCAGCTGCGCCCCGCCCGACACGACGCCGTCGGCCGCTGCCACGCCCGGCACGGTCGCCAGCTGCGCGGCGACCTCGGTGCGCACGCCGGCGCGGGAGGCGCCGAACAGGCCGCCCGGCCCGCCCGTGGAACCGTCGGCGGGGCGGACGACGAAGTCGCTCTGACCGGCCGAGTCCGCGAGCAGCGAGCGGATCGACTTGGCCAGGCTGTCGGTCAGGACGAAGGACCCGACGACGAACGAGACGCCGACCACCACGGCGGTCGCCGTGAGCACGAACCGCCGCCAATGCGCGCGGGCGGATCGCAGAGCCAGTCGGAACACGGGGCGCAGTCTCGCAGTCGGCCCGTTCGAGGAGGCGTCGGCCCGCAGGGCCGGATCGCGCGCCGCTCAGGCGCCCGCCGCGCGACGGTGCCAGCCGCCCGCCGCGTGCAGCCCGCCGTCGACGTGCACCGCGGTGCCGGTGACGAACCGCGCGAGGTCGCCGAGCAGGAACACGATCACCGACGCGCACTCCCCCGGCGGCGCGAACCGGCCGAGCGGCGGGACCGGCGGCGGCAGGAAGTCCGACGTCGCCCGGACCGACTCGGCCAGCGACGCGTCGCCCGACGTGGGGATGCCGTCGGGCGAGACGCTGTTGACGCGCACGCCACGCTCGCCGAGCTCGAGGGCGAGGGTCTTCGTGAGGCTCTCGACGCCCGCCTTCATCGCCGCGTAGACCGCGAACCCGGGCGCGGCCTGGAACGCCTCGCTCGACGTGACGTTGACGACCGCGCCACCGGTCGGCGCCATGACCGCGACGACGGCACGGGTCACCTCGACGACGCTGGTGAAGTTCTCGGTGACGAGCGCGTGGTCGCCCTTCGACGAGGAGTCGAGGAAGGCGGCGCGGAACGTCCCGCCGGCGTTGTTCACGAGGCCGTGCACGTGGCCGAGCCGCTCGGCGACCGTGGCGACGAACCCGCGCACGGCATCCGCGTCGCGCACGTCGAGCGCGTCCGTGACGCAGGTGCCGCCGAGCACCCCGATCTCCGTCGAGAGCGTCTCGAGCCCGTCGGCGTCGCGGTCGCAGGCCGCGACGCGGGCGCCGAAGCGGGCGCAGAGGAGTGCGGTCGCCCGTCCGATGCCGTTCGCCGCGCCGGTGACGACGACCACGCGGTCGTCGAGTCGGACGGCGTCGGGGCCGGGCAGGTCGGCCGGGGGGTGGGGCTGCTCGGGCGCGCTCACCCGGTCATCTTGGCCGAGCGCACCCGATCCCTGGCGAGCTGCTCGGCCCGCTCCCTGGTGCGCTCGTCGCGACGACGGTCGACCTCGGCCCGCTCGCGGGCCTTGGCGTCCAGGTCGTCCTGCTGGCGGGCGTGCTGCTCGTCGAGCACCCGCCGGC
>JAEVZA010000370.1 GCA_023392475.1 Actinomycetes bacterium
CCGCCCGCCCCCCCCCCGCCCGATATACCGGACTACATGACGATCACGGGCAGAACGAGTTCGTCACGTCACCCGTGGTGCCGTTGATGCTCATCGTGGAGTCGTGCTTCGACAGCCGCTTGAGGAGGCCGGCCGTCTGGAGCGCAGCGCCGTTCGCGGGGTAGGCGTTGTTCGCCACGTTGTAGGCCTCGGCGGCCGTCTGGTACGTGTCGACGTCGGCCTTGCACGCCGTCTTGTCGGCGTTGTCCCGCATGCTGCTGAGGCCGAAGGCGGCCAGACCGGCGAGGACCGCCAGGATGGCGATGACGACGAGGAGCTCGATGAGGGTGAAGCCACCCTGGCCCCGCATCGCCTTCTTCTGCTCGATGATGTTCATGGTTCTCCCAAAGGTTCCCGAAAGGGAGCGCCTCTCCCCTCCATGACTTCCCAGCGCCCCACCGGTCGGTAGGACGGGGACCATTGAGCACAACTCGAGAAAGTCCGTCAACCCTTCAAGTTCGATCGGACCAGCCGATTGGGTGAAATGCCCATGCTC
Source organism: Actinomycetes bacterium (assembly GCA_023392475.1). Taxonomy (GTDB): domain Bacteria; phylum Actinomycetota; class Acidimicrobiia; order Acidimicrobiales; family Microtrichaceae; genus JAEVZA01. The sequence goes on from JAEVZA010000370.1 coordinate 536, forward strand.
ACCCATCGGCATTTCGCCCACCGCGGCCAGTTCGCCACCGAGGGCGCCGAGCAGCGGGATTGTCATCAAATCGTCCGCTCCCTCATGTGGACATTCTGCGGGCGGCCGGTACATTGATCCCCATGCTGGGGAGCAGGCGGAGAGGCGCGGGCGGGTTCACGCTCGTCGAGCTGCTGATCGCGCTCGGGGTGCTGGGCGTGATCATGGGGGCGTTGGCCGTGATCAGCGTGCTCGCGATCCGCACCTACAGCGACGACTCGCGGTCGCGGGTGCTCGATGCCACGGCGGCCCGGTTGATCTCGCGGCAGTTCGCGAAGGACGTCCAGGGGGCGCAGAGCGGCGCGACGCCGGGCACCTGCAACACCTCGATCGCCGGCGCCACGCCCTTGGTGACGTTGACGCAGTCGAGCGATTCCTCGACCGTCGGGTGGCTCTACAAGAGCGGCGTCCTCTACCGCTCGGCGAAGTGCGACGGCTCGGCACCGAAGATCGTGGCGCGAGGGTTGACGACCGCCACGGTGGCACCCGCGAACTCGAGCACCACGAACGTCTCCCTGACGGTCGCGCGTGGCACGGCGCCCAAGCCGGTCTTCTCGGCGACGATGGACGGGCGCACGCGGCTGCAGACCATGCCGACGCACCCCGGCGCGCCCCCGACCACGATCCCGCAGGACACGCCGCAGTTCCTGTCGCTCACGGGCTCGACGCCCCTGCGGATCAGCGGCAACGCCGACCTGCACGTCGTCGGCAACGCCTACATCAACCAGGGCACCGGCGGCGCCGCGATCGACATCAACGGGAACCAGAAGAAGCTCTACGTCTCCGGCAAGCTCGGCATCCAGTCCGGCTCGACGTGCGGCAGCTGCAGCGCGTCCACGATCGACGGGTACAACGCCGGGGCGAACACCGGGGGCACGCTCCCGAACGCGACCAGCTGCACGGCCGGCGGGGCGACGACGCCCTGCAAGTTCAGCGGGTTCATCCCCGATCCGTACGGCTTCCTGCCTGCTCCAGCACCCGGCAGCACCCAGACGACCTGCCCCAAGTCGGGCTCGGTGAGGATCTGCTCGCCCGGGGTGTACCAGACGGCCTTCCCCCCCGACGGGAACGGGACCTACCAGCTGCAGCCCGGCGTGTACACGCTCCGCAACGGCATCAGCGTGAAGAGCACCAACAACACGCTGACCGGCTCTGGCGTGCTCATCTACAACGAGGTGGGCGACATCGCGATCAACGGCGGCGCCTTCGACCTCCACCCGCCGACGTCGGGCATCTACCAGGGGGTGCTCCTCTTCCAGGCCCGCAGCAACAAGGACCCCATCTCGGTCCAGGGCAACGCGTCGGTGTCCACCCTCGAGGGCATCATCTACGCCCCGGCCTCGACCGACGTGAGCCTCTCCGGTGGCGGCGGCACGCTGCGCGTCGGTGCGGTGGTCGGCCAGAGCCTCAGCATCTTCGGCAACGGGCACGTGTACGTCAATGGCAGCTGACCACGCCCGCGCCCAGCGCGGTGAGACGCTGCTCGAGACCCTGCTGGCGATCGCCATCCTCGGCATCCTCTCGGCGAGCCTCTTCGCCGGCTACCAGCTGGTGATCAAGCAGACGGCGGCGCAGCGGAGCGGCGGGACCGCGGAGACGCTGCTGCGCACGTTCGCCGAGCGGATCCAGGACCCGGCGCAGCCGTACCAGGACAAGGCGGCGCCCGGCTGCAGCGGCGGACCGACGTACCCGATCCCGGCGGCGCCGACCGGCTACACGCTCTCGGTCTCCAAGGTGGCGTTCTGGAACCCGCCCGACATCCCGTTCGGCGTCAGCATGCCCAACACCCCGCTCGCCACGACGTGGTGGACCGACGGCGGCGGCAACCCCATCTGCCCGGCGACCGATTCCGGGTTGCAGCAGCTCACGCTGACGGTCCGCGAACCGAACGGCACGACGACGTCGATGGACGTCCTGAAGCGGCGGCCGTGATGCCTCGGATCAAGGACCAGCGCGGCGTCTCCCTCGTCCTCGTCCTCGCGGTCACGGCGTTCATGAGCGTCATCCTCGGATCGCTCGTCGTCCTGACGCAGACCGGCTTCGAGACCGTGACTCCGGTGAAGTCGGACCGCGAAGTGAACTACGCGCTGAGCTCGGCGCTCGACGCCGCGATCCAGCAGGGCCGGACCGCGCAGGCGATCGGCCGAGGCGGCTACTGCCCCGGCGAGTCGCTGACCATCAAGGGCGCGGCGACGACCTACTCCATCGACGTCACCTGCCAGCCGGTGCCCCAGACCTGCCTCTTCTACGAGCGGACGATCCTCTACGTCGCGACGGCCAACGACCCGTCCCACACCACGGCGTCCGTGATCGTCACGTTCCACGACGACTTCGGCGACCCGGGCGCCAGCCAGCCGGTCACGTCGACGGACATCGGGATCAAGCGGTTCAGCACCGGCTCGGCGATGGCGGCACCCACGACGACGACGTGCGGTGGCGGCGGCGGACCGGCCAACGTCCCGCCCACGGCGGCCTTCACGTCCACCACCAACGGGCTGATCATCAGCGTCGACGGCAGCACCTCGGCCGACGACAGCCAGGTCGTCGCCTGGGCCTGGGACTACGGCGACGGCACCACCGGGACCGGCGTGACCGCGACCCACACCTACGCGGCGTCGGGCACGTACGCGGTGAAGCTGACCGTGACCGACGACCAGGGGGCCACGAACAGCGTGACGCAGCCGGTCACCGTCATCGCCAACGTCCCGCCGGTCGCCGCCTTCACGGTCACCACGAGCGGCCTCACCGCCAACGTGGACGGGAGCACGTCGACCGACGACGTGCCGCCGCTCGCTGCCTGGGCGTGGGACTTCGGGGACGGCACCACCGGCACCGGCGTGACGGCATCGCACGCCTACTCGATCTCCGGCACGTACACGATCAAGCTCACCGTCACCGACGGCCAGGGCGCGACGAACAGCACCACCCACGCGGTGAGCGTCGTCGCACCGTCCACCGCCGTGTACTCGTGGTGGCGGGGGTTCACCGCCGACCGGAGCGGCAGCAACTGGACGACGTCGGCCCAGCTCGCCGTGACCGACCAGAACACGCCCGGGCTCCCCCGACCGGGCGCGACCGCGACGCTGAAGATCGAGACGTCGACGAACGGCACGACCTGGACGACGGTCGCGACCCCCACGATCACGATGGGTGCCGACGGCACGGCGTGGACCACCACCTACGGCCCGTACAAGCGCAGCGGCAACGGCTCCATCTCCAACGTCCGCTACACCGTGACGGCGGTCAGCAGCGGCGGACTGCCCTGGCTGTCGGCGGCGAGCGAGAAGGTGCTCGTCGTCAGCAGCCCCTGATCCGCACGCAGATCACGCTCTCGGCGGCGGGTGGCCCCGGTCGATCGACCTGATCATCCGGATCTCGGGCGCACCGGCAACCGGCGGCCTGGCAGAGTCCAGGGCCATGACCGCCGCACCCCTCTACGACGAGCTCGGGCGGACCTACTCCTCGACCCGCGCCGAGGACCCGCGCGTCGCCGCCCAGGTGTGGGCCGCCCTCGGCGACGCCCGATCCGTCCTGAACGTCGGCGCCGGCACCGGTAGCTACGAGCCCACCGACCGGTCCGTCGTGGCGATCGAGCCGTCGCAGGCGATGATCGGCCAGCGTGTCGGGCGGACCGAACGGATCGTCCGAGGCGTCGCCGAGCACCTTCCGTTCCCTGCTGCGACCTTCGACGCGTCGCTCGCCGTGCTGACCGTCCACCACTGGACGGACCGGGTGGCGGGGCTCAGGGAGCTCCGCCGGGTGTCGCGGCGACAGGTCGTGCTGTTCTTCGAGCCGTTCGCGGTGCACCGGTTCTGGGTGCTGGACTACTTCGACGGGGTGGAGGACCTGCCGTCCGAGCGGAACGCCCCGGGCGAGGACCTGCTCCGGGAGCTGCTCCCGGTGCGTGAGGTCCAGGTGGTCCCGATCCCGCGGGACTGCGTCGACGGCTTCGGAGCGGCGTTCTGGGCCCGCCCGGAGGCGTACCTCGACCCGGCCGTCCAGGCCGGCATGTCGTGGATGGCGCTGCTGCCGGAGCCGGTCATCGAGCGCGGCACGGAGCGGCTCCGGCGCGACCTGGAGTCCGGGGCGTGGGACGAGGCGCACGGCGACCTCCGGACCATGGACACCTTCGACGGCGGCTACCGGTTGGCGATCGCGGACGGCCCGTGACCGGTCCTGCGGTCGTTCAGAGCTGCACCTGGTTGTAGAGGCCGTACATGGCGCTCACCATGGCGATCGCCACGAAGCCCACGACCAGGCCGATGAAGATGATCGTGATCGGCTCGAACCAGGCGGTGAGGCGATCGACCGCGTAGTCGAGCTCCTCCTCGTAGAACGTCGCCGAGTTCTCGAGCTGCGTGGAGAGCTCGCCGGTGCGCTCGCCGACGCGCACCATCTGGATGACGGTGCTCGGGAACAGGTCGGTCTGGGCCAGCGGGTCGGCGAAGCCCTGGCCGGCGAGCACGCCCTCCATGGCGACGCTCAGCCGCTCCTTGTAGACGAGGTTGTTGGAGCAGTCGATGGCGGTCGGCAGCGCCTCGGCGAGCGGCGTGCCCGCCTCGAGCAGGGCGCCGAGCACGCGGGTGAAGCGCTCCGTCGACGAGTAGGTCACCACCGTGCCGATCAGGGGCAGGCGGAGCTGGAGCCCGTGGAACTGACGGCGGCCGCCGGGCGTACGGATGTAGATCAGCGAACCGATGATCAGGCCGACGATCACGATCCCGGTGATCCAGCCCGCCGGCGACTGCACGAAGTCGGCCACCGCCATCAGCATCCGCGTGGGCAGCGGCAGCTCGGCGTTGAAGTCCTTGAAGAAGTCGGCGAACTTCGGGATGGCGAAGACGACGATGACGGCGCAGACGACGACCGACAGCGCCAGGAGGATGCTCGGGTAGATGAGCGCCTTGCGGACCGACCGGGTGAGCTCGACGTCGCGACGCAGGTAGGTGTGCAGCTGGTCGAAGGCCTCGTCCATGCGACCGGTGAGCTCGGCCGACCGCAGCATCGCCATGTAGTAGCTGGGGAACACCTCGTCGTGCAGCGCCAGCGCGTCGGCGAGGGAGCGGCCGGCGGCCACGCGCTCGAGGACGTCGCTCAGCACGGCCCGCAGCTTCTTGTTGGTGGCGTCCCGGCGGAGGTTGTCGATCGCCTCCGTGACCGGCACGCCCGCACGGAGGAACGTCGCCATCTGGCGGCTGAAGTGCATCAGCTCGACCGGCGGCACCTTCTCCGTGGTGAGCTCGACCTGCAGGCCCTTCTTCTCGCTCAGCTTGAGGACACGGAGCCCCTGGACGGCGAGCTCGTTGCGGGCCGTGTTGGCCGAGACGGACACGATGGTGCCCTTGACGACCTGGCCGTCGAGCCCCTCCGCCTCGTAGCGGAACTTCGCCTGCTTGACCTTGGCCGGCTTGCCGCCGCGCTGCGGCGCCGGCTCCGGCTGGGTCGGTGGCTGCTGCAGCGTGGTCACGCCGACACCTCCGTGCCGACCGCGGCATCGCCGGCGGCCGAGTCGATCGATCCGTGGTCCGGGTGGGCGGCCGGCATCTCCACCGGCCCGTGCCCACCCTGGTCGGGGGCGTCGAGCACACCATCGCCCTGGGGCAGCATGCGCTTGCCCGGGGGGAGCTCCTTGGGTGCGTCCTGGCGGTCGTCGACGCCCGGGGCGTAGACGCTGCGCAGCACCTCGTCGACCGTCGTCAGGCCGTCGGTGACCAGGTGGAAGGCCTGCTCGGTCATCGTCTTCATGCCTTCGGAGATGGCGATCTTGCGGATCTCGGCGTGCGTGGCCTTGGCCACGATGGCCTCCCGGATGGCATCGGAGAACTCCAGGAGCTCGTAGACGCCGACCCGACCGCGGAACCCCGTGCCGTTGCAGAGGTTGCAGCCGCGGCCGCGGAACCACACGTCGGGCATCTGGCCGTCGGTGTGCTCCGCCACGAGGTTGATGTCCCTCGTCGAGGGCGGGACCGGCTCGCGGCACGTGCTGCACAGGCGGCGGAGCAGCCGCTGGGCGACCACGCCGTTGATGGCCGAGGCCACGAGGAACGGCTGGATGCCCATGTCCGTGAAGCGGTGCACGGCGGAGACCGAGTCGATGGCGTGCAGCGACGACAGCACGAGGTGCCCGGTCAGGGCCGCCTGCATGGCGATGCGGGCCGTCTCCTCGTCCCGGATCTCGCCGACCAGGATCACGTCGGGGTCCTGCCGGAGGATGCCGCGGAGGCCCTCGGCGAAGGTCATGCCCGTGTCGCTGACCTGCATCTGCGCGATGCCGTCGAACTGGTACTCGACGGGATCCTCGATCGTGACCACGTTCTTCGTCGGATCGTCGACCTCGGTGAGCGTGGCGTAGAGGGTCGTGGTCTTGCCGGAGCCGGTCGGGCCCGTGCAGAGGATCATGCCGAGCGGCGACTTCGCCATCCGCAGGTACGGCTCCTCGACCGACTTGATCATCCCGAGGTCGCCCATGGAGATCAGCGTCTTCGTCTTGTCCAGCAGGCGGAGCACGCTCTTCTCGCCGTCGACCGTGGGCACGATCGAGGTGCGGACGTCGATCGGCCGGCCGTCCACCCGCACCGAGAACTGACCGTCCTGCGGCCGGCGACGCTCGACGATGTTGAGCTCCGCCATCACCTTCAAGCGGCTCGAGATGGCCGGCCCCATGCGCTTCGGGAGGCGGATCGCCTCGGTCATCGCGCCGTCCACCCGGTATCGGACGCGGAGGTTCTCGTCCGTCGGCTCGATGTGGATGTCCGACGCCCGGCTGCGCACGCCCTGCGTGAGGATCCGGTTCACGACCTGGACGACCGGGGCGTTCTCGTCGACGCCGAACGCGTCGTCCTCCGCGGCTGCCTCCGTGACGTCGTCGGAGAGCTCGAACGCCCGGATCATGTCGTCGGCCGACGAGAGGACGTTGTACGCCTGGTCGATCAGCCGCTCGATGTCGCTCTTCGCGCCGATCATCAGCCCGAGGCTGCGGACCTGCGTGGTGATCTCTCGGATCGCCTCGGTGTCGAGCGGGTCGGCGCTGACGACGAACACGCGCCCGTCATCGATGCGCAGCGGCAGCACGGTGTGCCGTCGAGCCATCTCCTCCGGCACGCGGGCCACGGCGGCAGGGTCGACCTTCGCCTCGGTCAGATCGGCGAGCGGCACGCCGAACTGCTGCGCCAGGGCGGCTGCGAGGGCGACCTCGTCGATGGAGCCGAGCCCCACGAGGATCTGGCCCAGGTACGTCCGCGCTTCGGGGTCGTCGGGCGCTTCCTTCTGGCGCTGGAGCGCGGTGATCAGGTCGTCGGGGTCGACGGACCCGAGGTCGAGCAGGATCTCGCCCAGCTTCGGGCGGTTCGCCTCGACCCACGTGTCGATCTGGAGGTCGAGCGTCCCCTCGTCGACGTGGTCGAACTCGGTGCTGCGGCGGCGGCGTCGGCCGGCCGAGGCACCCGGCTCGGCGGCCTGGTCCTCATCGGTTCGCACTCGCCGGAACACGGCCACGGTGGTGTCTTCCTCCCAGGAGAGCGTCGGATCCCCAGCAGACCGAGCACTCGGAGTTGCACTGAATTGAGGTGTGACCCCCCTCCCAACGTGCCGGGCAAGTGTTGCTGAGCCGATTTCAGGGTGTCAATGAGGGAGAATCGCTCAAGAAGGGGTCGATGTGACCATCCATCGGCACTTCTTGGGCCGGAATGAACCTCCTCGGGATCGCCGTCGGAGCCCGAAATGGGCCCAGCCGGCGCCGGCGACCCGAACCGTGGCCGGACGAACCCGCTCAGCGGTCGAGATCGAGTTCGTCCACGACCGCGAGGACCGTGGGCGACCGGTTCATGCAGTACAGGTGCAATCCCGGTGCCCCACCGGCGAGCAGGGCCTCCGACAGCTCCACCGCCGCACCGACCACGATCCGCTGGCGCTCGCCGGGGTCCTCCGCGGCGTCGATCTGCTCGGCCAGCCCCTCGGGGAACGTCGCGCCGGCCATCTTGGCCATCCGGTGCACGCCGGCCGGGTTCGTGAGCGGCATGACGCCCGGGACGATCGGCTTGGTGACGCCGAGAGCCGCCAGCTCGTCCACCATGCGGAAGTAGTCGTCGGCGTCGAAGAAGAACTGGGTGACCGCGAAGTCCGCCTGCGCCAGCTTGTCGGCGAGGCGCCGGCGGTCATGCTGCCTGCTGGTGGACCGCGGGTGGAGCTCGGGGTGGGCGGCCACGCCGACGGCGAAGTGGTCGCCGTGGGAGCGGACGAGGTCCACCAGCTCGCTCGCGTACGTGAAGTCGCCACCGACGGGCGAGCCGTCGGCCGGCGGATCGCCGGCGAGGGCGAGGATGTTGCGCACCCCGTTCGCGTCGTAGTCGCTCATGAGGGCGTCGAGCTCGGCCCGCGTGTGGCCCATGCAGGTGAGGTGCGCCATCGCCGGGTACGGCTGGTCCCGGCACAGGTCCACGACGAGGTCCCGGGTGCGACCCCTCGTCTCCTGGTTGCCGGCCGCGCCGTAGGTCACGGACACGTAGGACAGGTCGAGCGGTTCGAGCTCGCCGACCGTGCGGCGCAGCTGCTCGAGGCCGTCGACGGTCTTCGGCGGGAAGAACTCGACGCTCAGCGTGCGGCCGCCCGCGAGCAGGTCCCTGATCGACGTGCTCATCGGATCACGCACCCGCGAGCGAGCGCTCGGCGGCGGCGACGGTGTTGGCGAAGAGCATCGCCCGGGTGAGCGGGCCCACCCCGCCGATCCGGGGCGACAGGAAGCCGGCGACCTCGGCCACCTCGTCGGCGACGTCCGAGACCGCCTTGCCGTCCCGGAACGAGACGCCGGCGGCGACGACCGCGGCGCCGGGTCGGACCATGTCGGCCGTGAGGAGCCCCGGCGCACCGGCGGCGGCGACGATCACGTCGGCGGTGCGGGTGTAGGCGCCGATGTCCTCGACACCCGTGTGCACGACCGTCACCGCGGCGTTCGCCCCGTGCTTGAGGGTCAGGAGGTTGGCGAGCGGACGGCCGATCGTCAGCCCCCGGCCCACGATCACGACGTGGCGGCCGGCCAGTGGCACGCCGTACGCCTCGAGCATGTGGACGATGCCGTGGGGCGTGCAGGCCAGCGGCGCCTCCGCCCCCATCACGAGGCGGCCCAGGTTGACCGGGTGGAGGCCGTCGGCATCCTTGACCGGGTCCACGCGCAGGATCGCGGCGTCGTAGTCGAGGCCTGCCGGGAACGGGTACTGGACGATGAACGCGTCGACGGCCGGGTCCGCGTTGAGCTCGTCGATCACCGCCTCGACCTCCGCCTGCGTGGCGGTGGCGGGGAGGCGACGGTCCACGGAGGCCATGCCGAGCTCGGCGCCGTCGCGGTGCTTCATGGACACGTACTTCTCGCTGGGGCCGTCGTCCCCGACGAGCACGGTGCCCAGGCCGGGGGTGACCCCCCGCTCGGCGAGGCGGGCGATGCGCGTCGCGAGGTCGTCCTTGATCGCCGCCGCGAGCGCCTCGCCGTCCATCACCGTCGCCGTCATGGCCCGAATCGTAGGAGGCGCACGAGGGGGTGGGCGATCGAGCGGCGGGTGGCGGGCGGCACGCGGTGCGACGCCGGTGATCGACGAGCGCCGCCCGCTCACCGAGTTCCGGTCGGCGGCCGTGGCCGGGTTAGCGTCGGTCGATGCACTCTCGCAGGACCCGGGCCATGGTCGGTGCGCTGCTGGCGGGCGTGGCGATCGCCGCCACCGCGTGCGGCTCCTCCACCGGCAACCAGCTCCTCGTCGCCGGCGACACCTCCGCGCAGGACGCCGCCCCCACCGACGTGTGGGCCGTCGCGCCCGGGGACCCGATCAACGCCTCGGCGGTCGTCTCGAAGCAGGTGGCGCGGCCGCTCGGCGTGTCGACCATCGAGGACGACGGGCTCGTGTGGACGAACCAGCTGGGCCGGGAGTGGGAGGGGCGGTCGCTCCTCTCGTTCCAGTCGCAGCAGGGCGGCAACCCGGTCGCGAAGGTCACCACGGCCACCCCGGGAGGGACGCCGTTCACCCTCGACTCGAGCACCACGGCGGCCCTCCAGCCGGTCGTGCTCCGCCGCGGCGTGGCGGTGATCGGCCAGGACGGCTGCAAGCTCGCCACGGGCCCGACCGAGGTGAAGACCGTCGGCAAGGGCAGCTGCCAGATCAGCGCCGACGAGCGCTGGGTCATCTCGTGGAGCAACACCCAGGCCGGCCCGATCACGATCCGTGACCTCCGGTCGGGCAGCACCCGGACCGCGGGGTCGAAGACGCTGGGCGCGTCCGTCATCGACGTGGACGCGCGCCTCCTCGGCATCGAGGAGGTGAGCGGCGGGTACCGCGGCGTCGTCTACGGAGCGACCGACGGCAAGGAGGTCGGCCACACCGCGACCTACGACCGCATGGTGGCGTTCCCCGGCACCGCGGGCGCCACCGGCTTCGTCGCCCTCGCCCAGTCCGGCCAGTCGGTGAAGCTGCTGTGGATCTCGACGAGCGGCGAGGAGACCACGATCGACTCCGGCCCGTCGCTGTACCCGGTGATGGTGAACGACCAGGTCACCTACCTGCGCTTCGCCTCCTCCGAGTCGGGCGACTCGATCCGGCGGTGGACGCCGAGCGGGAGCAAGGGCACGCGCGAGGTGCTGCTGACGGGTCGGGTCGGCGCCGCCCAGGTCGCACCCGACCAGATCATCGCCACGAAGGACTCGGCGCGGGGCGTGGCCTTCTACCGCACCGCCGGCTCCGGTGAGCTCGAGAAGGTGCACGACCTGGTCACCCCGGTCTCCGGCGGCTCGACGGTCGACAAGCTGCTCGTGCAGGAGGGCGTGGCGCTCATGCAGGTCACCACCGACCAGCGGATCTCCTTCGTGCGGGTGCCGCTCGAGGGCGACGGCGCGGCGACCCCCATCAGGTCGTGGCCGTACCTCGTGCTCGAGTCCGTCGACGTCGACGGCACCGCGCTGCTCACGGGCGCACGCACCGACAGCGGGGCGGAGCAGGTGCTCGTCGTCGGGCCCCACGACGAGCAGCCGACCGTGCGGGCGACGGCGGACCGCACCGGCACGAACCTCATCCACGAAGGCGTCGTCTACTGGACCGACCAGCCGAACCAAGGTCGGATCTCCGTCCGCTCGGTGCGGGCGACCGGCGAGAAGGACCCGAAGGTGCTGTACCGGGGTCGTCAGATCGCCGGCGCGACGTGGCCCGAGAACAACGGCGCCACGGAGTCGACGCTCGTCTCCCGGGTCGCGCTGATCCAGCAGCAGCAACAGGCTCAGCAGCAGCAGCAGCAGCAGCAGGGATCGGCCGGCACCGGCGCCACCGCCACCCCGTGATCCGCACCGCTCTGTGATGCACCGTGGGGTCGTTCGACCCCGTGGCGCATCACAGAGCTCGGGTGTAGTCGCGGATCGTCGTCAGTGCGCGAGCGAGTTGACGTACCCGCCCTCGACGATCATCCGGCCCGTCGCCTCGTAGTCGGACCGCTGGGGCGGGGCCCACGTGGCCAGCCCGTCGACGTAGCGGTTGAACATGCAGAACGCCGCGGCGATGAGCACGGCGTCGTGGATCTCGACGTCGGTCGCGCCCTCGGCACGGGCCCGGGCCACGTCCTCGTCGGTCACGTGCTTGCCGCCGGCCTGCACGTGCCCGGCGATGCCGAGCAGCGCCTTCATCTTCGGCGACACGGCCGCGGTCTCGGGGTCGTCGAGCACCTCGTCGACGAGTGCCCACCCCTCCTCCAGCTGCAGCGCCGCGAAGGTGCTGTGCGACATGCAGCAGAACTGGCAGTCGTTCAGCCGCGACACGTAGGAGGCGATGAGCTCGCGCTCCCCCCGCGTCAGCGAGTTGTCCCCCCGGAGCAGGGTCTCGGCCAGCTCGTTGAGCGGCTTCGCCGTCTCCGGTCGGAACATCATCGGTCCCAGGATCCCCGGTACGCCCTCGGGCAGATCGATGTGCGCCACGATGTTTCCCCCCTCGTCCCCCACACAGCCGTTCTGTGTTGCAGAACGGTACGGAAAGGTACCGATCTGCAGCACAGAACGGAAGGGGCGACCCCGGGTTCAGTGCTTGAAGTGCCGCTCGCCGGTCATCACCATCGCCAGGCCGCGCTCGTTCGCCGCGGCGATGACCTCCTCGTCCCGGATGGACCCGCCGGGCTGGATGATGGCGGTGACGCCCTGGTCGGCGACGGCGTCGAGGCCGTCGCGGAACGGGAAGTACGCGTCGGAGGCGCCGGCGCCGCCCTGAGCACGGCCGTCCGCCTTCTGCCCGGCGATCTGCGCGGCGTCGACACGGCTCTGCTGCCCGGCCCCGACCCCGACCGCCTGGCCGTCCTTCACCAGCACGATCGTGTTCGACGTGACCCGGGCGCACAACCGCCAGGCGAGCTCGAGGTCCGCCCACTCGGCGTCGCTCGGCGAGCGGTCGGTGACGACCTGCCACGCGCTGCGGTCCACGGTCACGACGTCCTTGGTCTGCACGAGGAGGCCGCCGTCGACGCTGCGCACGTCGAGCGGCGGGACCGTGGGCTGCGGCGCGGTGAGGATGCGCAGGTTGCGCTTCTCGAGCAGCACCAGGAGCGCGTCCTCGTCGTAGCCCGGCGCCACGATGACCTCGGTGAACACGGGCGACAAGGCCTCGGCCATCGCCCGCGGCACCGTCCGGTTCACCGCAACGATGCCGCCGAACGCGGAGGTCGGGTCGCACTCGTGCGCCCGCGTGTAGGCGGTCGTGACGTCGTCCGCCACGGCGGCGCCGCACGGGTTGGCGTGCTTGATGATGACCGCCGACGGCAGGTCACCGAGCGACCACACGAGCCGCCACGCCGCGTCCGCGTCGTACACGTTCAGGTACGACATCTCCTTGCCGCCGTGCTGCACCGCGCGGTCCCAGCAGCTGTCGCCGGAGAAGGTGTAGCGGGCACCCACCTGGTGCGGGTTCTCGCCGTAGCGGAGCGACTGCGCCTTCGTGGCCGACAGGTGCACGGTGCGGGGCAGGACGGGGCGGTGCTCGTCCTCCGGCGGGTCCTCGACCGTCGCGAGCTCACCGGCGTCGCCCGAGTCGAACCACGCGACGATCGCGGAGTCGTACGCCGCGGTGTGCGCGAACGCGTCGCGGGCGAGTCGGAGGCGGGTGGGCAGCGACACGTCGCCGCCCGAGCGCAGCTCGCCGAGCACGATGTCGTAGTCCGACGGGTCGACGAGCACCGTGACGTGCTGGTGGTTCTTCGCGGCGGCCCGCACCATCGCCGGACCGCCGATGTCGATCAGCTCGATCGAGGGGTCCGAGCGGAACGGGTAGAGGTTGCAGGCCACGAGGTCGATCGGCGTGACGTCGTAGGTGGCCATGTCCTCGACGTGGGACGGGTCGTCGCGGTCGGCGAGGATGCCGCCGTGGATCGCCGGGTGCAGCGTGACCACGCGGTGGCCGAGCATCTCGGGGAAGCCGGTGACCTGCTCGGTGGGGATGACGGGGAGGCCCGCGTCCGCGAGCACGCGGGCGGTGCCGCCGGAGGACACCAGCTCCCAGTCGAGCTCGACCAGGGCCCGGCCCAGCTCGACCATGCCCGTCTTGTCGTACGCGGACAGCAGGGCCCGCCGCTTGCGATCGCTCATGCCGCGTCCTTCGTGTGGGCGCCCTCGGTGTGGGGGTCCTTCGTCTGGCTGTCCGTCATGTGGTCGTCTCCCGCGTGTGCCGTTGCGCCGGTCATGCGACGGCGCCCTCCTGGAGGATGGACCGGATGGTCTCCGTGTACAGGCGGCGCTCGACGGCCTTGATCCGCTCGTGGAGCGACGCCTCGTCGTCGTCGGGCAGGACCGGCACCGCCTCCTGGGCGAGGATCGGCCCGTCGTCGACGGTCTCGGTGGCGAGGTGGACCGTGCAGCCCGTGACCTTGACGCCGTAGGTGAGCGCCTCGCGCACCGCGTGCCACCCGGGGAAGGCGGGCAGGAGCGCGGGGTGCGTGTTCACGATGCGCCCGGGCATGGCCCGGAACGCCGCGGGACCGAGGATGGTGCCCCAGCCCGCCATGGCGACGAGATCGATCCGGTGCTCCTCGAGCACCGCCACGACGCGGTCGGTGAACGCGTCCCGGTCGAACGACTCGCCGAAGTCCGTGCGCTCCACGACCACGCACGGGATGCCGTGGCGGGCGGCCACGTCCTCCACCGCGCAGTGGCGGTCCACCATGACCAGCTCGATCGGCAGGTCGGCCGTCGCCATCGCGTCGAGCAGCGTGCCCGAACCGGAGGCGAGGACGGCGAGGCGCATACGCGGGCGAACCTAGCAGCGGCCCACCCCCGTGGAATCCGGGCGGTCGCTCCGTAGCGTGGACGCATGACGACGCCCGCCCCGCGTCGCCCGCGCACGGGCGTCCGCGGCAACCTGCGCCTCCGAGCCGTCCAGCTGCTCGCCTTCGCCCTGGTCCTCCAGGCGGCCGGGCTGGCCCTCCTCGTCGGCCCCCGCTTCCGCACCGACGCCTCCGCGCAGGGGACCGTCACCACGATCGCCGGCGACACCACGGTGACCGGGCCGACCACCACGACGACGTCCGTCACGACAGGGAATGCGGGCGCCGCTGGCGGCGCCGGGGGCGCGCAGTCCCAGCCGTCGGACCCGGGCGTGGCCGGCGCCGACGCCGCGCCCCGACCCGACACCTCCTGGCTCGCGGTGACGGGGCGGACGCCCTTCGGCGACCGGGCCACCGTCGGCTCGCCGTTCCTGTGGGAGCTCGACGTCACGAACGCCGGCGGTTCGGCCGCGGACGCGGTCGGCCTGACCGACGCGCTGCCGGTCGGCTGGACCTACGTGGTGGGCAGCGCGCGGATCACGCCGCAGCCCGACGGCACCACGGAGCCCGTGGAACCGACCGTCACGACGGTGGGCGCCGTCCAGACCCTCGCCTGGGACGACCTCGGCCCGCTCGCCGTGGACGCCACCGTCCGCATCGACCTCGCGACCACCCCGACGGACGCGGTGCTCCCCGACGTCGCCCACCCGCAGACCTCGACCGCGCAGGCGTGGGGCGACGGCGTCGGCGGTACCGACTCGGGCGACCCGGCGACGAGCGCCGGCCCGGCCACCGTGGCCGCCACGATCCCGTCCGCGGACCTCGCCGCGTCCCGGACGGTCACCACCACACCCGTGGCACCGGGCGGCACGGCCCGCTGGACGATCGGCGTCCGCAACGCCGGTCCGGATCCGGCTCCCGGTCCCTTCACCGTCGTCGACTCGGTGCCGGCCGGGCTGGCGTTCCGCGGCGCGTCGGGGACGGGCTGGACCTGCGACCTGCAGGGCGACGGCGTCACCGTGGCCTGCACGCTCAGCGCGCCGAGCGACCTCGCCGTCGGCGCGTCGCTGCCGCCGATCTCGGTCTCGGCCCGGGTGCCCGACGGGACCGCCGCCGGCTCCTCCTCCGGCACCGCCACCGTCCACGGCGCCGCGCACGACCCCGACCCGACGAACGACTCGGCCACGTCCGCCGTCACGGTGGCCGCTCCGGTCGTGGCCGCGGCCGCCGGCGCCGACCTCACGATCGTGAAGACCCACACGGGCACCCCGGAGTTCGGCGGCACCGTGGCGTTCGACCTCGCGGTCACCAACCTCGGCGACGACGACGCGAACGGCGTCCACGTCGTCGACCCGCTGCCGCCGGGCCTCGCGCCGACCTCCGCGTCCGGCAGCGGCTGGATGTGCACGATCACGAACCAGGCCGTGGCCTGCGACCTCGCCGGCACGCTGGTCCCCGGGCCGGCCCCGGCGATCCAGGTGGTGGCCTCGGTCGGTGCGGCCGCCGTGCCGGCCGTCGCCAACACCGCGACGGTCTCGTCGAGCACGATCGACCCCGACCCGACGAACGACTCGTCGACGGACGTGGTCGCCGTCGAGCCCTCCGTCGACCTCTCGATCCAGAAGTCCCACGACGGCGACTTCCAGGTCGGCGACATCGCCGAGTGGACCATCGCGGTCTCGAACGCCGGCCCCACGCAGGACCCGGGTCCGATCCAGGTGACCGACACGCTCCCGGCGGGTCTCGTGTACCTCGGCACCGAGGGCGACGACTGGGGCTGCGGGTACGACGGCCAGGACGTGACGTGCCTCGACGAGGGACCGCTCGAGGTCGGCGCGGAGACGACGATCACCCTGTACGTCGGCGTCCTGCCGGGTGCGCTCCCGCAGGTGTCGAACACGGCGACGGTGGCCTCGGCGGCGCCCGACGTCGACCCGTCGAACAACACCGACACCGACGTCGCCGCGGTCGACAACGGCTTCCGGCTGGTCGTGGCCAAGGCCTCGGCCGTGACCCACGATGCGAAGAAGGCGATGTGGGGGATCCTGGTCGGCAACGCCGGACCGGGTGTCGCGGACGGGCTCACCGTGACCGACAACCTGCCCGCCGGCCTCACCTACACGTCGACGATCAGCGCCGGGTGGACGTGCGGCGTCGACGGCCAGACCGTGACGTGCACCTACGACTCGACGCTGCTGCCGGGGCAGATCACCGCGCCGCTGGTCATCCTCACCGACGTCACGCCGACGGCGGGGAGGATCACGAACACGGCGACGGCGACCGCAGCGGGGGCCGAGCTCACGGGCGACTGCCCGGGCGGCGCGCCGTCGTGCGACGACGCGTCGATCATCATCCGGCAGATCGGCACCGCCGGGAGCGGCTCGACCCCGCCGGGGTCGCTCGCCTTCACCGGCTCCGACGCGCTCCCGCTCGGCCTGATCGGCCTCTCGATGCTGGCGACCGGCGCCCTGCTCGCGTGGGCGGCCACCCGCGGCGGCCTGCGCCGCCCCACCCGCCCCCACCCCACCGCGCCCTAGACCGCACACCCTCGAACACGGCTCGGAGAGGGACCGAGAACGCGTTCTGACGATTGTTCGTGCTGCCTGGCAGCGCGGATCGTCATGGGAACGAGTGGGAAGCGACCGGGTCGCGGTCCCCGCTGACATCGACCGGTCCGTGGGCTGCGATCCGGGCCCATGGATCTGGAGGCCTTCGCGCAGCTCTCGTCGGACCAGTTCGGGACGTTCACCCGCCAGCAGGTGATGTCGCTCGGCGCGAGCCCGGCCATGATCCGCCAGCGCGTGGAGTCGGGCCTGTGGACCCGGACCCTGCCGTCCGTGTACGCACTCGCGGGACATCGGGACAGCTGGCACCGCCGGTTGTGGGCCGCCCACCTGCACGCCGGTCCTGGTTCGGTGATCTGCCTCGACTCGGCGGCCGAGCTCCAGGGCGCGGGCGGCGTGCAGCCCGGTCGCGTGCAGCTGATGGTGCCGGGCAACCGCGGCCACCAACCAACCGGCGTGCGGTGGTACCGGCGCATCGACCTGCTCGAGGAGGAGGTCGTGCGGCTGCCCGGCCTGCCGCCGATGACGAGCCCGGCCAGGACCGCCGTCGACCTGGCGGCGACGATGCACGTCGCGCGCCTCCGACTGTTCGTCGAGGCCGGGCACGTCGAGCGCCGGTTCCGCCTCGCCGAGGTCGGCACGATCCTCGACCGGGTCAGGCGGTCCGGGAAGCACGGCGTGCGCAACCTCGCCAAGGTGCTCGACGACCTGGGCCCGGGCGACGGCATCCCCCGGTCGCACCTCGAGCGGCTCGGCGACGACGTCATCGAGCTGGCCGGTCTTCCCGCACCGCAGCACGAGCACCCGCTCCCGAACCTGCGCGGCCGGACCGGCTTCGTCGACCGGTGCTGGCCGGAGGCGAAGCTGATCGTGGAGCTCGACGGCCGGCGGTGGCACGACCGCTTCCAGCAGCGGCTCCAGGACGCCGATCGGCGACTCGAGGCGCAGGTCTGCGGCTACGAGACCTCCGAGGTCCTCTGGGAGCACGCGACGAGCGATCGCCAGCGCACGGCGGAGATCCTCGCGACGGTCTACCGCCGGCGGGTCGAGCTCCACGCGAACGACTGAGGCCGACCGCGTCGTGCGACGCGATCGGCCTCGGTCCACCCCGATCTCCGCGTTCTCATGACGATCCGCGCTGCCTGACAGCACGAACAATCGTCAGAACGCGATCTGCCCCTGCCGAGCGCGGCGGCGGGTGGGGGTCAGAGGGAGCGGATGACGTCGACCATGAGGCTGCCGGCCTCGGTCGGGTTCGCACCCACCTGGACGCCGGCGCCCGTCAGAGCCTCCATCTTCGCCGCCGCCGTGCCCTTGCCGCCGGAGACGATGGCGCCCGCGTGGCCCATCTTCTTGCCGGCCGGCGCGGTCTGCCCGGCGATGTACGCCACGACGGGCTTCGACATCGACGACTTGATGAAGTCGGCGGCCTCCTCCTCGGCCGAGCCGCCGATCTCGCCGATCATCATCACGGCGGAGGTGTCGGGGTCGGCCTCGAAGCGCTCGAGGCAGTCGATGAAGCTCGTGCCGGGGACCGGGTCACCACCGATGCCGACGCAGGTCGTCACCCCGATGTCCTGCAGCTTCAGCTCGTAGAGCGCCTGGTAGGTCAGCGTGCCCGAGCGGCTCACGATGCCGACGTTCTTCGCGCCGGCCTCGGGGGACTTCGCGATGTGACCGGCCGTGATGCCGATGTTGCACTTGCCGGGGCTGATGATGCCGGGGCAGTTCGGGCCCAGCAGCTGCACCGACGGGAAGTCGCGCTGCAGCTTGTTGAAGAACCAGGCCTCGTCCTGCGCTGGAACGCCCTCGGTGATGCACACGATGAACTCGACGCCGCCCTCGGCGGCCTCCATCACCGCGGACCTCACGCCCGGCGCCGGGATGAAGATGCAGCTCGCGTTCGCGCCGGTTTCCTTCACGGCGTCGGCCACCGAGGCGAAGATCGGGATGCCCTCGACGTCCTCGCCCGCCTTCTTCGGGTTGGTGCCGGCCACGACCTGCGTGCCGTAGTCGCGGTTCAGCAGGCCGTAGTAGCGCCCCTGGCTGCCGGTCAGCCCCTGGTAGACGACCTTGGTGTTCTCGTCGACGAAGATGCTCATGTCGGTGTCTCCTCAGTCCTTGTCGCTCGTGCCGTGCCCGTCGCCGGGCCTCAGGCCCCGGCCAGCCCGACGACCGTGGCGGCCGCCTCGAGCATCGTGGGCTGCATCTGCAGCTTCTCGGACAGGTGCGGCTGGAGGATCGCCCGACCCTCCTCGGCGTTCGTGCCGTCCAGGCGGATGACGATCGGGGACGAGATGTCGACGCGGCCGAGCGCCTCGACGATGCCGTTCGCCACCTCCTCGCCACGCGTGATGCCGCCGAAGATGTTGATGAAGATGGCCTTCACGGCCGGGTCGTTGTTGATGACCTCCAGCGCCCCGGCCATGACGTCGGCGTTGGCGCCGCCGCCGATGTCGAGGAAGTTCGCGGGCTTGCCGCCCGCCTGGTTCACCACGTCCAGCGTGCTCATGGCGAGCCCGGCGCCGTTGGCGATGATGCCGACGGAGCCGTCGAGGCCGACGTACTGCAGCCCCTTGTCGTGCGCCGCGGCCTCGCGCTCGTCGCGTTCCTGGGTGGCCTCGTAGTCCGCCCACTCGTGGCGGTAGGAGGCGTTGTCGTCGAGCGTGACCTTCGCGTCGAGGGCGTGGACCTCGCCCGTCGGCTTGAGGATCAGCGGGTTGATCTCGGTGAGGTCCGCGTCGCCCTCGGTGTAGGCCCGGTAGAGCTTCACGAGGATGTCGACGGCGCCGTCGGTGGCCTCCGGGTCGAGCGCCGCGGCGGCGACCCAGTCGCGGGCGGCGGCCTCGGTCAGCCCGTCGACGGGATCGATCCAGATCTTGGCGATGGCGTCGGGATCGGACTCCGCGACGGCCTCGATCTCCACGCCGCCCTGCGCCGACAGCATGCCGAGGTGCTTCTTGGCGGAGCGGTCGAGCGTGAAGCTCGCGTAGTACTCCTTGTCGATGTCGGACGCGACCTCGATCCAGATCACCTTGACGACGTGGCCCTTGATGTCGAGCCCGAGGATGTTGCCGGCGTGCTCGCGCACCTCGTCGAGGTCGTTGGCGAGCTTCACGCCGCCGGCCTTGCCGCGACCGCCGACGTGGACCTGCGCCTTGATCACGACCGGGTACTGCCCGATGCGCTCGGCGGCGGCCACCGCGTCGTCCACCGTGGTGACGGCCTCGCCCTTCGACACCGGGATGTCGAACGAGGCGAAGAACTGCTTCCCCTGGTACTCGAAGAGGTCCACCCTCTCACCTTCCTGTCGGATCCGCGACGCCCTCGACCTGGGAGCGCTCGATCTGGCGGCCCACGATCTGACAGGGCGTCAGATCGGCGCCGGGCCCGACTCGGGAGACTAGACGGGTGCCCCAGCGGGCCCCTAGTCGACGGAGCGCCCGGGTTGTCCTGTTGTGCGGAACCGAGCGCATCCGCTCGGTTCCGCACATCAGACCGTTGGGGTGCAGGCACCCCCGGGAGGCCCGGGGCACCACCCTGTCGCCGCCCGGCACCGCTCCCTACGGTGGAGCCGTGAGCGAGGACCGAGGGGTCTCGACCGCGGGGACGATGTGGGCCCGCAGCGAGGTGCGACGCCGCCCCGTCGCGCTGGTGGCGCTCGGGTTGCTCGCCGGGTTGGCCGCGGCGCTCGCCATGGCCGCCGTCGCGGGCGCACGCCGCACCGACGACGCCTACGCCCGCCTCCGCCACCAGACCCTCGCCGCCGATGCCGTGGTGTTCGCCAGCCAGGTCGGGATCCACGCCCCCGACTGGAGCGAGGTGGCGAAGCTCCCCTACCTCCGGGCCGCCGGGGCGTTCGGGCTCCCGGCCGTCCAGGTGGTCCGGGCACCGAAGGGCGTGGACGCGGCGTCGAGCGGCGTGTTCAGCGTCGCGTTCGGCTCGTGGCGCACCGACGTGGACCGGCCGCTGCTCGTCGCCGGGCGGCTCCCCGATCCGGACGACGCCCACGAGGTGCTGGCGACGGTGCAGACCGGCGACCTCGGCGTCCGGGTCGGTGACACGTTCGTCCTCCGGCGCCCCTCGGCCGAGCAGGTCGCGCAGGGCGACATCTGGAGCGAGCCGAAGGGCGACGAGATCACGGTCCGGGTCGTGGGCATCGGCCGGTCGCAGTTCGAGACGGCGATCATCCCCGACGACGAGCCGAACGGCGCGGGACTCTTCGCCACGCCCGCGTTCCACCGCGACTTCGCGAAGGACGTCACGCTGGTCGACAACCTGCTGGTCCGCTTCAAGCCCGGCCAGCACGACGTCCCACGCCTCGAGGCCGACGTCCGCCGCATCTTCGACACCCCCGAGATGCCGATCGAGGACGCGGTGGCGGTCTCGAAGCGGGTCACGAACGGGACCGAGCTCGAGACCCGCGGTCTCCTCCTGTTCGGGCTCGCGGTGGCGCTGGCCGGCGTGGTGCTCGTCGGGCAGGCGCTCACCCGCTCGGTCCGGGCCGGGTCCGCCGAGCTCGGCGCGCTGCAGGCGCTCGGCTTCACCCGACGGGACGGCGCCCGCGCCCTGTCGCTGCCGCACCTCCTGCCGATCGCCGTGGCGGCGGTGGTGGCGGTCGGCGGCGCCGCCGCGATGTCGATCGCGTTCCCGATCGGCCTCGGCAGGACGGTCGACCCCGACGTCGGGTTCCACGCCGACTGGCCGATCCTCCTCGTCGGCGCCGGCGTGCTCGTCGTCGCGCTGGCGACGACGGTCGCCGTCACGGCGTGGCGCGAGGCGGGGCGCCGCGGGCGGGCGGAGGCGGTGGCCGACTCGCGA
>JAEVZA010000402.1 GCA_023392475.1 Actinomycetes bacterium
CTCGACCACCTCCGCCGCGCCCACGACCAGCGCACCGCCCCGACCCGCCGCGACCACGGTCGCCGGGCTGCTCGCGCTCGGGCGCCCGATCGTGCTCGCCCACGCGGGGGGTGACGACGTGCACCCGCACTCGACCCCGTACGGCTTCGCCCGGTCCGCGGCCGCCGGCGCGGACGCGCTCGACATGGACGTGCAGCTGTCCTCCGACGGGGTCCTCGTCGTGCAGCACGACGACACGGTGGACCGCACGACGAACGGCACCGGCGCGGTCGCGTCGATGACCTACGAGCAGCTGCACGCGCTGGACGACGCCTACTGGTTCACGGACGACTGCACCTGCACGGGGCGGCCAGGGTCCGACTACGTGCTCCGCGGCGTGCGCACCGGCGACCGGCCGCCGCCCGAGGGCTCCGTGCCCGACGACTTCGCGATCGCCCGGTTCGAGGACGTCGCGAGGCGGTTCCCCGACCACGTGCTGAACATCGAGATCAAGGGCCGGGCGCCCGAGGCGCTGCCGGCGGCGATCGAGCTCGCCCGGCTCGTGCACGCCCTCGGCCGGACCGGTTCCGTCGTCGTGACGTCGTTCGACGACGCGGTCGTGGATGCGTTCGCCGCGGCCGCTCCCGGTGTCGCCCTCTCCCCCGGGCTCGCCGCCACCGCGGCCTACGTGCAGCAGGGAACTGTGCCGGCGCCCGACCGGCGCATCCTGCAGATCCCGCCCGCGTACGAGGGCTACCAGGTGCTCACGCCCGAGCTGGTGCAGCGCGCCCACCGTGACGGGATGACCGTGTGGGTGTGGCCCGACGAGGCGCACTGGGAGACGACCGAGGGCTACGGCCAGCTCCTCGACGAGGGCATCGACGGCATCGACGCCGCGGATCCGGCCACCGCCGTCGCCGTCGTGCGCAGCCGCAGCTGACCGCCCGACCGCGCCCGACGAGGGGTCGCCCCCGACCGGACCCACGCTTCGGCGGACCGGGTGGTCGGATCAGGACCACCGGGGACGCAGGAACCACGCTGCCTGGGTCGGTGGGGTCAGGCGTCGCGGAGGGAGCCGGCCCGGTCGAGCCACCGCAGGGGTGGGACCCGGTCGATCACGACGCTGAACGACACGACCTCGCTGAGCAGGTTGAGGGCGAGCAGGGCGAGCAGGAGGACCCAGCGCCAGGCGCTCGCCGGGACCGCCACCAGCGCCGCCAGCCCGCAGACGGCGCCGAGCGGGTTCGAGCCGGCGTCGCCGAGCATGACGCGCTCCCGCAGGTCGGGCGGCAGGAGCCCGAGCCCCGCGCCGACGGCGACCGCCGGGCCGAACATCACGGAGGTGCGGGCCACGATCGCGGCCACGACGAACCCGGCCGTGGTCACCTTGATCACGCGGCCGGGGGCGCGGTCGAAGAGGTTCGCGAGGTTCGCCGCCAGCGCCACCACCGCGCCGTCGCGGAGGAGCGACAGCACGGACACGACCTCGTCGGCGGGGCGGACGCCCGCGGCCACCACGATCCCGAGGGCCGCGCCGCCCAGCAGCTTCACGGCACCCGAGGTGAGGTGTCCCCCGGCCACGCCGCGCAGGTGCCCCCGGAACCCGCCGGACTGGCCGACGCCGAGCACGTCGTCGAGCAGGCCGAGCAGCCCGAAGCCCACGGTCGCCGTGGCGACCGTCGGGAGGAGCACGATCCACGCCGACGGGCGGTCGCCCGCGACCTCGACGAGGTAGGAGGCCGCCACCACGAGGACCACGGCGACCGGCACGAGCACGCCGACGCCCGTCGCGAGGGGCGCGCCCCGGTAGTTGGTGCGGGCGAGCGCGGGGACCGCGAACGAGTCGTGCGTCGTCGTCCAGAGCCCGACGGCGACGGCCGCACCGACCACCAGGCCGACCAGCGTGGCGATCACGCGTCGACCAGCTCGGCAGGACCGGCGCGGTCCGCCTCGGCCCCGCCGGGCCCGTCGGGATCGCCGTCCGGCACGGGTTCGCCCGGCGGCAGCGCGCCCGACGTCAGCGTCTGCAGCGCGAGGTAGGCGGTGTACGGCAGCGCGACGGTCAGCATGAGCGCGGGGATCGACACGCCGGAGTCGTTGAGCGCCCACGCCAGGACGCCGAGCGTCAGCGCCGAGGTGCCGAAGGCCCGGAACGTGGTGTGCCGCCCGTTGATCCGCTGGAGCATCCGGTTCGGGCGCCACGTCAGGTAGGCGAGGAAGATCAGGGCGATCGGGATCACCACCGTCCAGATCGTGGACGTGAGGATGCTGATGTTGGCGTCGAGCTTGCGCTGCACGATGAGCGCGCCGTCGCCGTCGATCAGCTTCGCGGCGAACCGCCCCAGGTGCGTGCGCGACTCGACCGGGCGGCTGAGGTCGATCAGCGCGAACAGCACGAGGATCCCGACCGTGGCGGCGCCGATCAGCGCCACCAGCCGGAGGCGGATGCGGCGCCCGAGCAGGAGGAGCGTGCACACCGCGAAGGCGGGGACCGACGCGAGGACGCCGCCGACGTCGGCGCCGAGGGTCGGCGCGCCGTCGAGCACCACCACGACGGCGAACACGACCACGGCGAAGGCGACGCGGCCCGCGTTCGACGAGCCCGGGCGCCGCCGGACCCAGATCTCCCACCCCCCGGTGACGAGCACGAGCGCCGAGATGGTCAGGATGGAGAAGGCCTGGTTGCCGTACCCGGCGAACCGCCCCGCGACGATCGGCGAGTAGCCGAACACGGTGTTGAGCTGCAGGTTGCCGCCGGTGACGATGTCCACGCCGAGGAGCAGCACCGCGAACCCGGCGAGCACCACGGGCGCGAGCACCTCGTCGGCGCGCTGGGCGGGTAGGACGAGCGTGGCCAGCACCGCGGCGCCGAGCAGGATCGCCAGGCCGAAGGTCGTCGTGTCGAAGGGGCCGTACGGCAGCAGGCCGGAGAGGTAGATCGCCGCGGGCGTCGCCAGCACCACCAGGGCGAACCAGCGCAACCAGCCCGCCCACCGCTCGTGCGCGCTCACGCACCACGCGACGAGCAGGAGCAGCACCACGAGCAGCACGATGAACGCCACGGTGATCGGCCCGGTCGCGGCGTCCCGGAAGACCGCGCGGTCGTTGTCCCGGACCATCGTGTCGATGCGGGCGTCGAGCGTGAGGTCGTTGGCGACGCTGTCGGCCGGCGTGTCGTTCATCGCCTCCGGCCGGTCGATGCCCAGCCGCTCGAGGACGGTCGGCGCGACGTCGGTCAGCGTCATGAAGCCGGCGCGGCGCGTGGTCGGCGACCTCGCCCAGCCGCGCTCGATCCCCGGGCCCCGCATGCCGAAGACGGTGAGCTGCTCGGAGGACAGCGGCGCCGTCGGCCCGACGACCACCACCAGGTCCCGCGCCGGGTCGACCGTGTCCATGAGCTGGCCGAACAGCCGGTCGGAGGCCCGCAGCGCACGGCGGAACTGCGCGTCGCCCTGCGCGGGTGTGCTCTGGGCCCGGGCCTCCTCGGCACGCTCGAGGTCGGACATCTCGACCAGCAGCACGTCGGCGTCGGCCCAACTCCCGGCCACCGAGGTGCGCACGGCCGCGGGGTCGGTGCGCACGCCGAAGGGCGCGGCGTCGTCGGCCACGAGCAGGCTCGACGACACCTCACCGGCGGTGACCTGGCCGGTGCGACCCATCGCCCCGAGCGCCACCTCGCGGTGCGTGCCGTCGTTCAGGGTCTCGTCCGCGTTGCCCACGACCCCGACGTGGTGGCCGGCGCGCACCAGCGCCGTCCCGAACGCGCCCGGCACCGCGCCGTACAGCAGCGACTGGTTCCGGGCCTGCTGCTCGGCCACCGACAGCACCACGACCTGGCCCGTCGGCGTGATGCCGGTCCGGCGGCGGTACACGTCGGCGGCGGAGCCCGACGGGGTCGACTCGCCGACGTCGGCCGCCTCGCCCGCGGTCAGGGGGTCCAGGCTGTCGGCGCGGTTGCCGGCCCCGATCGTGAGGTAGGCGCCCGACGGGTCGGTGCGCGGGCCGACGGTGCGCGTGCTCATGGACGCGACCGCCGCCCGGTCGAGGAACGACCGGAGGTGCGGCGTGTCGGTGGACCGGAGGCCGTCCCAGGTCAGCCGGGGCAGCGTCACGATCAGGACGCGGCGGGGCGTCGCCGCCCGCTCGGGCGCGGCGGACGCGCCGCCGGCGGCGACGCCCAGGACCACGAGCGCCACCAGGCCCCACGCCAACGGACGACGGACCCTCATGCCACCTCCAGGTAGACGTCTCGCACCTGCTGCACGAGCACGTCGGGATCGAACCGCTCGCTCGCGACCGACGCGGCCGCGAGCGCCGCGGAGCGCATCGCGTCCCGGTCCGACAGCAGCGACGTCAGGGCGGCCGCGAGACCCGGCGCGTCGCCGACCTCGACCACCCGCCCAGCGCGGCCGTCGCCGAGCAGGTCCCGTGCGAGCCCGACATCGGTGCTCACCACCGGCACGCCGAGCGCCAGCGCCTCCGCCAGCACCAGCGGGATCGCCTCCCACACGCTCGAGATGACGGCGACGTCGGCGGCGGCGAGCTGGTCGACGGCGTGCGCGGAGAACCCCGCGAGCCGCACCGACCCACCGATCCCCGAGGCGCGCACCTGCTCCTCGACGGTCGACCGCTCGGGCCCCTCCCCCACGATCGCCAGGCGCGCCGAGGGGACGGCACGTGCGACCTCCGCCCAGGCGCGCAGGAGCGAGCCGAGGTCCTTCTGCGGGTGGAGCCGCGCGACGCACACCACGAGTGGAGTGTCGTCGCCCGCGCCCAGCTCGGCGCGGACCGTCGACCGGTCCCGCTGCGTCCGGGGCGTCGGCGACGCCGGCACGACCACCCGCAGGCGCGACGGGGGCACGATCCCCGCCACGCCGTCGGCGATCGCCGGCGTGGGCGCGATCACGCGGTCGGCCCGCCGGATGACCGCCCGCTCGAGCAACCGCTGGGCCCGGGCCGCACGGCCGGCCGCCTCGTCCAGGACGACGTTGT
>JAEVZA010000042.1 GCA_023392475.1 Actinomycetes bacterium
GCGATGCCCCAGTCCTCGACGATCTCGCGCCCCCGGGCGGGGGCCTTCGCGAGCCGGAGCGCGCACACGACGGGGTGCGCGACCCGCCACGGGTGGGCGGCGTCGGGCTCGGCGCCCTCGAGCTCGGGGAGCCACGCGACGGGCGAGGTGCGCACGAAGGTGCGCGACGTCGTGCCCGGCTCCGCCAGCGCCCGCGCCTTGCGCCGGGCGGCGCGGGAGGTCACGTAGCAGCGGGCCGGGAGGTCGGCGGCAGCGGCGATCCGGGCGCCGCCGAGCGTGGCCGCCCGCTCGTCGACGCGGATCGGGGTGGCGGGTCCGAGCTCCGCCGCCAGCTGGGCGAGCTCGACGGGCACGCCCACCCAGTCGTCGTCGGGCCAGCGGGACGACGTCTCCCAGAACAGGTCGGGCAGGAGCGGCAGTCGGCTGGCGCGGCCCACGAGGCCGTGCTCGGTGAACCGACCGATGATCTCCTGGGTGCCGCCGACGCTCCGGCCGATGTCGGCCGCGACCGCCCGGGCCCGGACCTCGTCCTCGGGGTGGCAGAGCGCGTGCAGCGCCACCTCGAGCCCCACGGTCGTCCACGGCGACGAGGACGTGCCCCGGCCGTCGTCGCCCCCGACGTCGACCGCCGTGTCGACCCGCAGCCCCGGGAGCCACAGGCGCACGTGGCCGCGGCGGTCGAGCCAGGACCAGCCGGCGGCCCGCAGGGCGTCGCGCCCCGCCGCGCTGATGCGGTCGGCGACGAGGAGGCCCGGTCCCTCGACGGCGGCCACGAGCTCCTGCACCTCGCCCGGGTGCGGGTGGCTGCGCTCGACGACGGGCAACTCGATGGCGTGGCCGTCGACCAGCAGGCGATCATGGTCGGCGTCGACCGGCAGGCCGGCGGCCGCCGTCGCCTCCGCCAGCTCGATCCCGATCGGTGATCGTGCCGTCACGAACATCGAACACAGCGTACCCCCACCCGGGCGCTGCGATGCACCACGGGGTGATCGGAACCCGTGGCGCACCACGGAGCGGAGGAGCGGGCGTCAGGGGGCGACGAGGCGGGGCAGCACGTCGCCGATCCGGCCCCGGAGCACCACGTCGGCCGCCTCGTCCATGTCGGTGGGTCCGCCGTTGACGATCACGATGTGGGCCCCCGACGCCGACGCGATCGGGACCATCCGGGCGACCGGGTACACCGACAGCGTGGTGCCGACCGCGAGGAGCAGGTCGCACGAGGCCGCGGCGGCGAACGCCCGCTCGAGCGCCTCCGCCGGGAGCTGCTCGCCGAAGAACACGGTCGTCGACTTGATGATCCCGCCGCACTCCGGGCACGGCGGGTCCGCCTCACCCGAGCGCACGCGCTCCAGGACGGGCCCCATGGGACCGCGCCACGAGCACGCGACGCAGTGGACGTCGCGGATCGAGCCGTGCACCTCCACGACGTCGTCGGGGTCGCTGCCCGCAGCCTGGTGCAGGCCGTCGATGTTCTGGGTGACGAGCAGGTCCAGGCGGCCGGTGCCCGCGAGGTCCACCAGCGCGGCGTGGCCGACGTTCGGCCGGGCCGTCCACGCCGGGTTCCCGAGCCGGTGCTGCCACGCCCGGCGCCGGATGTCGGGGTCGCCGAGGTAGTGCCCGATCGTCGAGTACTTCTCCGCCTCGGGGTCGCGCGTCCACACGCCGTCGGGCCCGCGGAAGTCGGGGATGCCCGACTCGGTCGAGATGCCGGCGCCGGTCAGCACCACCACGCGTGCCGCGTCGGCGAGGAGCCCCCGGGCACGTTCGAGCGCCTCGGGGTCCACCGGCGCGGCGTCGTCGTCCACGGTCACGGCCGGAGGTTACGGGGGACCGGTCCCCGCTGACACCGCGACGGACCGTCCGTACGCTCGCGGCGAGCACCGCACCGGACCGGGAGGAGCCGCATGCGATCCACGAGCCGTCCACCAGCCGCCGGGGTGACCGACCCGGCGCCCGACCACGGCGCCGACGCGGTCGACGCCGGCCCGCCCGTCGACGCCGTCGAGGCGCCGGGGCACCTCACCGTCCGACCGTGGTGGGACCCGTCGCTCGCGGTCGCCGGGTTCGACCCGCGCAGCGCGTACGCCGAGCGGTTCTGGTTGCCGATCGTCGGTCCGTCCACGCTGCTGCTCCTCCGTCGGTTCGCCCGTGGGCTGGACGAGCACGCCGCCGGCTTCCGCGTCTCGCTGGCCGACACCGGCCGCGCCCTCGGCCTCGGCGCCGGCACCGGACGGGGCGCGCCGGTGAACCGGACCATCGACCGCGCCTGCACGTTCGGGCTCGCCCGCCGGACCCACGCGGACGTGCTCGAGGTGCGCAGCCACCTGCCGAAGCTGGCGCCGCGCCAGCTGGAGCGGCTGCCGGCCGTGCTGCGCCGCGCCCACCGGGACCACCTGCTCCACGCGGCGCCGGACCTGCCACCGGCCGCGTGACCCACGCCGGCCGGCGCGGCCGGGTCAGCCCTCGTCGTCGCCGTCGCCCTCGTCGGCCGCGTCCTCGGTGCCGCCCCACCCCTCGAGCAGGGCGATGAGCGTGCGCACGCCGAAGCCGGTCGCGCCCTTCGACTGCTCGCCGTCGGGCTCGGACAGCCACGCCGGGCCGGCGATGTCCAGGTGCGCCCACGGGATGCCGTCGCCCACGAAGTCCCGGAGGAACAACCCCGCGGTGAGCGTCCCGCCGTAGCGGCCGCCGCCGATGTTCTTGATGTCGGCGATCTGCGAGTCGAGGCGCGGGCGGTAGTCGTCGGGCAGCGGGAGGGGCCACACGCGCTCCCCGGCGCGGGCCGCGGCATCGGCGACGTCGCCGCGGAAGTCGTCGTCGTTGGCCATGAGGCCGGCGATGCGGTCGCCGAGCGCCACGAGGCACGCGCCCGTGAGCGTCGCGAGGTCGACGATCGCCGCCGGTTCCTCCTCCGACGCCAGCGCGAGGGCGTCGCCGAGGATCAGCCGGCCCTCGGCGTCGGTGTTGAGCACCTCGACCGTCGTGCCGTTGCGTGCGGTGTAGACGTCGCCGGGCCGCTGGGCGTCGCCGTTGACCATGTTGTCGGTCATCGGCGCGAAGCCGACCACCCGCACCCCCACCTCGAGGGCGGGCAGGGCGCACATGGCGGCGATCACGGCCGCGGCGCCGCCCATGTCCATCTTCATGTCCATCATCCCCTCGGCGGGCTTCAGCGAGAGGCCCCCCGAGTCGAACGTGATGCCCTTGCCGACCAGCGCCACGGTGTCCTCGGCACCGGCCGGCTCGTAGGTCAGCTTCACGAGGCGCGGC
This sequence comes from Actinomycetes bacterium, assembly GCA_023392475.1. Classification (GTDB taxonomy): domain Bacteria; phylum Actinomycetota; class Acidimicrobiia; order Acidimicrobiales; family Microtrichaceae; genus JAEVZA01. The sequence continues at coordinate 3,271 of JAEVZA010000042.1, forward strand.
GGGTTGGTGGAGCCCTTGTTCACGGCGAGGAGCCCGCCGAGCCCGGCCTCGGCGATCGCGGACTCGTCCATGACCTCCACGCCCAGCCCGGCCTCGTTGGCGCGGGCGGCGGCGCGGTCGGCGAACTCGGGCGCCGTCAGCGTGCCGCCGGGCGTGTTCACCAGGTCCCGGGCGAAGCAGACGGCGTCGGCCACGACCAGGCCCTCGGCCACGCCCTCGCGGGCGGTCCGCACGTCGTCGCCCACGGCGAGGGTCACGGTGTCGATGCCCGGGCGGCGGTCGCCGGAGCGGAACTCGTCGAACCGGTAGGCCCCGAGCACGAGCCCCTCGGCCACGGCGCGCGCACCGGCGACCGGGTCGACGTCCAGCCCGTCGGGGTACTCGAAGGCGCCGCGGCGGTGGCGACGGGCCGCGCCCACGAAGGCGGCGGCGGCGCGGCGGAGCGCGTTCGTGTCGACGTCGGCGGACGGGCCGAGACCCACGACGACCCGTGCGGTCGCCCCGTCGTCGAAGACCGCGGCGGAACCCACCGCCCCGGAGAAGCCGGCGCGGTCGAGCGCCGCCTTCTTCACCCCGGGCACCCGCGACAGCCGGTCGCTGCAGGCGGTGACGGCGACGGCGGTGGCCCCCGACGGGGCGGTCTTGGCGACCTTGACGGCGAGCTGGTCGGACACGTTCAACCTCCGGTGGGTCCGGCGTCCGGGGCGGACACCGATCGGGTCGTCCTCGAGCTCCCCTCCTGCCAGCGGGCGAGCGTCCACAGCAGGTCCGAGAGCCGGTTCAGGTAGGCGCCGGCGTGCGAGCCCTCGGCCGACGCCGTCAGGCACGAGCGCTCCGCGCGCCGCACGGTGGCCCGCGCCACGTCCAGGTGCGCGGCCACGAGCGTCTCGCCGGGCACGACGAACTCGGTCGGCGCCTCGAAGCGGGAGGCGACCTCGTCGATCGTGGCCTCGAGCGCCTCCACCATCGCCGGCGTCACGAGCGAGGTCCCGGGGGTGAGCTTCGAGCGGTTGCCGGGCGCGGTGGCCAGCTCGGCCATCAGCACCCAGAGGTCGCGCTCCACGCCCACGAGCCAGGCGTCGAGCTCCGCCGCGCCGTCGCCCTCCTCGGAGCGCGCCGTGGCTCGGGCGAGGCCGATGGCCGACTGCGCCTCGTCGACGTCGCCGTACGCGGCGGGGAGCGGGTCGTCCTTGCGCACCCGGCCGCCGTACAGCAGACCGGTCGTGCCGTCGTCGCCGGTGCGCGTGTAGACCTTCATGTCCGGCGGAGCCTACCGAGCACCGCGACCCCCGGGCGCCCCGTCGGTGCCGCCGCACCGACGCCGCGCCGAGCCCGCAC
>JAEVZA010000106.1 GCA_023392475.1 Actinomycetes bacterium
GGGCGAGCCGTGACCCGGGTGCTCGTCACCGGTGCGAGCTCGGGGATCGGTGCCGCCGCGACCAGCGCGCTGCTCGACCGCGGCGCCGAGGTGGTCGCGACCGTCCGCGAGCGCGCCGACGCCGACGAGCTCGAGGCCGAGCACGCCGGCGAACGCCTCCGGGTCGACCTGCTCGACGTGACCGATGCGGATGCCGCGGCGACCGTCGTCGACCGACACCGACCGCACGTGGTCGTCAACGCCGCGGGTGACGCGTCGCTCGGCGCCGTCGTCGACGTGGACGACGACGCGGCGCGTGCCCAGTTCGAGACGATGGTGCTCGCGCCGGTGCGCCTGGCCCGGCTCGCGACCGATCCGTCACGGCACCGACCGGCCTCGCGCATCGTCAACGTGTCGTCCTCGCTGGCGGACGGTCCGCTCCCGTTCACGACGTGGTACGCCGCGTCGAAGGCGGCGCTCGACGTGCTGACGGACGGGCTGCGCCGCGAGCTCGCACCAGCGGGAGTCGACGTCGTCCTCGTGCAGTGCGGCGCGGTGGACACGCCGGCCTGGGACGAGGCCGGCGAGGAGGTCGAGTCGGGGGACGATCCGGCCACGCGCACCGGTCGCCACCGATGGCACGTGCTCACCGACCTCGCGCGCCCGCACTTCGCCGACGTGGACGAGGTCGGTCGCCTGATCGCCGAGGCGGCCCTCGCGGAGCACCCGCACGCGGTCTACCGCACGGGCTTCGGCGTGCACCTCGACGTGCTCGCCGGACTCGCCCCGCGGCGGCTCCTCGATCGCGTGCTCGGGCCGATCTTCGCCCTCGGCCGCGCCGGCTGAGCAGCGCGAACGCCGCGCGATCAGCCGGCGGCCTCCTCCGACTCCTGGAGGACCTCCTCCGCCACCTCGTGCACGCGCATCCGACGCGAGCGGGCGGTCTGGCGCAGCACGTTGAACGCCTCGGCCGGGGACACCGCTCGGCGTGCCATCGTCCAGCCGATGGCCCGCTCGATGACGACGCGGCTGTCGAGCGCGTGCTGGAGCTGGCGGACGAGCTCGTCGTGGTGGTGCGCCAGCAGCGCGCTGCCGATCAGGTGCTCGATGACGCGGTTCACGCGGCTCAGCGCCTCGGCCTCGGTCGCGTCCCAGGTGTGGCTGTGGGCGTCGTAGACGTCGAGCGAACCGATCGCCGTGGACGCCACGTGGATCGGCATGCCCATGACCGCCCGCACGCTGGTGGGTCGGAGGACCTCCGCCAGCTCGGGCCACCGCTCGTCGTCGACGACGTCGGGCGTGGTGACCACCCGGTCGTTCAGCAGCGAGTCGACGCACGGGCCGGAGCCCAGCCGCTGCTGGGCCTGCTCGAGCAGGCGTCCGTCCTCGCTCGAGGCCGCGACGTAGCGCAGGCTCCCGTCGGCGTCGACCATCATCAGGCCCGCGCCCGCGCTGTCGAACAGGGTGCTGATGTCGTCGACGAGGCGGTGCAGGGTCGACTCGACGTCGAGCTCGTGGTCGAGCGACGTGATGCGCCGCAGCCCCGCGGTGAACGAGTCGAGGTCGATCGGGCTCACCGTGCGCCCCCGCGAACGGATGCTGAGCGAACGTCGGTGATCACGGTCTGTCCTCCCTGCGCGTCCCGTCCGGCGACGACGCGGTGCGGCAGCACCGGTCGCAGCGGGCGGACGGGGTCAGGGTCCACCGCAGGTCGAGGGGCACGTCCGTGTCCCACGACCGGCGAGCACTGTACCCGCGGGCGATCCGGTGCCCGGTGGAACACCGAGGGGTCGCCGTCACCGAGCCTCGCCGCCGCCGCGCCCGTCCTCGGTGCTCGAGGACGCGGCCGGCGCCCGGGTTCGACGTGTCGGCGTGGGCGATGACCTCCGGCACGGCCCCTCCCCGGGTCAGGGCGGCTCGCCGGCCGCCGCGCCCGAGCCCTACCCCGAGTTCGGCCGGTCGGAACCGCGACGGGTCAGAGGGCGTGCACCAGCCGCCTCGTTGACACCGGTTCTCCGAACCCGTTGTACTGGGAAGGAGGGCGGCGTGAGCCGAGGGGCAGCGTGGCGAGCAGCGCTGGCGGTCGCGGTCGCCGCCGTGCTGGGCGGGTGCGTGCCCAACCTCACCAGCCCGGCGCGCACCGACGGCGCGTACCGGGAGAAGGCGGCGAGGACCGCCGGGGCCGGCGCGTCGTCGGCGGCCACGAGCGAGCTGCTGGCGACCGCCGCGATCGACGACGGCGCCTTCGGGCCGTACCTGTCGGTGGCCATCGGCGACGCGGAGCGCGACCTCGACGACGTGAGCGGCACCTTCTCGTCGATCCTGCCGCCCACCCGGCGGTCCCAGGATCTGCGCGACCGCCTCGTCACCGTGCTCGACCGGACGGCGGACGACGTGGCCGAGGCGCGGATCGCCATCCGCCACGGCGAACGTGCACCGCTGCACGACGTGCGAGGACGCCTGCAGGACGACGCGGACCAGCTGTCGGCCTTCGAGGAGCAGCTGTCGTGACCGCCGGCGGCCGAGGTGCGCGAGGCGGCGGCCGGTGAAGAAGGTCGTGCCCGTCTTCCTCGGCATCCTCACCGCCATCGGGGGGTTCGTCGACATGGGTGACCTGGTGGCGAACTCGGCCGTCGGGGCGCGCTTCGGCCTGAACCTCGCGTGGGTCGTCGTCGTCGGCATCGTCGGCATCGTCCTCTACGCCGAGATGTCCGGACGCGTCGCCGCCATCACCGGCCGCGCCGTCTTCGACCTCGTGCGCGAGCGCCTCGGTCCTCGGGCCGCGGCGATCAACCTCGCCGCGTCGTTCTTCATCAACGCGCTCACGCTCATCGCGGAACTCGCCGGTGTCGCCATCGCGATCTCGCTGGTGTGCAGCGTGAGCTACCTCCTCCTGCTGCCGCTCGCCGCCGTCCTCGTGTGGCTGGTGATCTGGCGCCTGCCGTTCGAGCGCATGGAGCAGGTCTTCGGGCTGCTCGGACTGGCCCTGGTGGTGTTCGCCGTGGCCGTGGTGCGGATCGGACCGGACTGGTCGTCGCTCCTCGAGCAGGCCAGGAACCCGCACATCCAGCCGCAGGAGTCGATCTGGACGTACTCGTACTACGCCATCGCCCTGTTCGGCGCCGCGATGACGCCCTACGAGGTGTTCTTCTTCTCGTCGGGCGCCGTCGAGGAGCACTGGTCCACCTCGGATCTCGGCGTCGAGCGGGCGAACGTGCTGGTCGGGTTCCCGCTCGGCGGCGTCCTGTCGCTCAGCATCATGGTGGCCGCTGCCCTGGTCCTGCAGCCGGCGGGCATCGAGGTCGAGCAGCTGTCGCAGGTGCCGCTCCCCGTGGTATCGGCCATGGGCCGCATCGGGCTCGCTTTCGCGATCATCGGCATCTTCGGCGCCACGTTCGGCGCTGCGCTGGAGACGGCCCTGTCGGCCGGCTACGGGGTCGCCCAGTACTTCGGCTGGCAGTGGGGCAAGTACGTGCGGCCGAAGCAGGCCGCGCGGTTCCACCTCGTCGTGCTCATGACGATCATCGGCGCGCTGCTCGTCGCCCTCTCCGGCGTCGACCCCGTCAAGGTCACCGAGTACTCGATCGTGCTGAGCGCCGCGGCGCTGCCCCTCACGTACCTGCCGATCCTGATCATCGCCAACGACCCCGGCTACATGGGCGACCATCGCAACGGACGGCTCACGAACGGCCTGGGATCGGTGTACCTCGTGATCCTGACCGTCGTCGCCCTGGCGGCGATCCCGCTCATCATCATCACGAAGGGGGGCGCATGACCGCGGCACGGGTCTTCCACGTGGTGGTCGAGCTGCTCGACCACCAGATGATCGACCGTGACGGCCACCTCGCCGGGAAGGTCGACGACCTCGAGCTGGAGGTCGCGCCGGACGGGACCGCGACGGTGCGCGCGCTGCTGAGCGGTCCCGGGGTGCTCGCCCGCCGACTCGGGCACCGGCGCTACGGCGACTGGCGGGAGCGCATGGAGTCGACGCTCGAGCCGCCGGGCGAGCGCACGACCCGCATCCCACTGCGCCACGCACGACGGATCGACCAGGCGGTGCACCTCGACCTCCCGCTGGAGCAGCTCGCCTCGACCGGCTCGGAGCGCTGGGTGCGGGACCACGTCATCTCCCACATCCCCGGGGCGACGGTGGAGGGGGGCGGGTCATGAACGACGAGGGCGATCGCCCCCACCTCCGGGTGGGCGACCTCGTGGGGCGCCACGTGCGAGACGAGCGCGGCCGGGACCACGGCCCGGTGCTCGACGTGCGGACGGTGCAGGACGGCCCCGTCGGGTCCGGGGGCGACGCGGCGCTGCGCGTCGACGGCCTCCTCGTCGGCGGCGGCCGGCTCACCGAGCGGCTGGGCCTGTTCCGGCACGAGGTCCACGGTCCGTGGATCCTGAAGGCGATCTCCCGCCACGTCGGGCCGACGCGCCGGTTCGTGGCGTGGTCCCAGCTGGTCGACCCCGTCGCGGACCTCGCCGAGCCGGACTCGCCGCTGCGCTTCCACGGCGCCACGTCCGAGCCGCCCGACTGACGGCTGGCGCCGTGCTGGCCGCCCGGGCGTCGGGTAGGTCCCTCCTCCACCGACCGAACGACCAGGAGGACACATGCGAAGGATGATGCGCCACGTCCGGCACGCGGCGTGGACCATGGCGATCGGCGCCGCGCTCGCCTACTTCCTCGACCCGGATCTCGGCGCCGACCGCCGCCGGGTCGTCGTCGATCGGCTCCGCTCGCTCACCGACACGACCGAGCCGCCCGGGCACCGAACGCCTGACGTGCAGATGACGGACACGTCCGCCGTCGCGAGCGAGCCGGTGCCGGAGCCGTCGGTCCCGCCCTCGCCGCCGGTCGTGACGTCGCCCTCGACGCTCGGCTCGGTCTGAGCTCGCGCACCCGGGCTGATCTGCAGCGCCACCCGGCGTGCGGTGCTGGCCCGGTGTGCGGCGGGTAGGGCCGCCGGCGCGTGGCCGATCGGCTGGCGGCGCCGGACCGGACGCAGCACGCTGGCGGGAGCGGCCGCTCTCGCCCGCACGATCATGCAGACCGGCGGCCCACGTCGGCGACGCGAGGAGGCCCGATGGCACCCGAGGACGACACCGCTCCCGTCGAGGCCACGAACGGCAGCGAGGGCGAGGACGCCGGGAGGACGGACGTCGACGGCCGACCGTGGCTGGTCGTCGTCGGCGGTTCCGCCGGTGCGATGGAGCCGCTCGGCGAGCTGCTCGCGCGGCTGCCGCCGTCGCTCCCCGCGGCGGTCGTCGTGGTCCTCCACATGCACCCGCGGTCGGGCACGATGCTGCCGCAGATCCTCTCCCGCCGGTCCGAGTGGCCGGTCGTGCCCGCCACCGACGGCGAGGCCGTCGTGCCCGGACGGGTGTACACGGCGGTGCCCGACCACCAGCTCGTGATCGACCCGGACGACCGGCTGCGGGTCGTGCGCGGGCCCAAGGAGAGCGGCCACCGCCCGGGCGTCGACCCGCTGTTCCGGAGCGCGGCGGCGTCGACGTTCCGCACGATCGGCGTCGTGCTGAGCGGTGGCCTGGACGACGGTTCCGCGGGGGCGGCGCTGATCACCCGGTCCGGGGGCACGGTCATCGTTCAGGATCCCGCCGAGGCGACCGTCCCCGACATGCCGGCCCACGCCCTCCAGGCCGTCCCGACCGCGACCGCGCTCCCGGTCGAGGACGTCGCCGCGTGGATCGCCGCGACGGTGCTCGACCAGGACCCCCTGGATGCCGTCCGGGTGGCGATGGACCTCGAGGAGGGCCCGGCGCTGAGCGACCTGCCGACCGAAGCCGATCTCACGGAGTTCGTCTGCCCCGACTGCGGCGGTGCGATGTCCCGCGTCGACGACCCCGACGTGCTCCGCTTCCGGTGCCACGTCGGCCACGGCTGGACGGCCGAAGCGCTGCGCGAGCGGCAGGACGACCAGCTCGACGCCGCGCTGTGGACGGCGCTGCGGACGGTCGAGGACCAGATCGCGCTCGACGAGCGGCTGCTGCTGCGAGCGGAGGAGCGGTCCCGCGATCGTGGTGCCGACGCCATCCGAGCACGGCTGACCCAGCGCCGACGTGCGTCGCAGGCGCTGTGGCAGCTGCTGACGAGCGGGCCCGCCCAGCCCGACGGGCTCATGGAGCACCCGGAGCGGCAGGAGACCGGGACCGCGCCGGACCGGAGCTGATCCGGGGCGGCCGCTCCGACCGTCAGCCGCTGCCGCCGACCAGGTGCCGGAGGTGGATCCGCTGCTCCTCGATGGCCGTCCGGTGCACGTTGATCGCCGTCCGGTGGTGCTCGGCCTCGGACCGCAGCCGCACGGCGCGGGTCGGCTCGTCGCACCGATCCAGCTCGGCCAGCGTCTCCTCCAACCGGTGCTGCGCGGACACGAGCCGGGTCTCGGCGTCGGCGATGCGCTGCTGCGTCTTGGCGACGCGGTCGTCCGGATCGCCCGACGATGGGTCCTCCGCCGGCACCTCAGGCGCCCGGTTCGTGGAGGGTGGGTTCCATCACCAGCAGCACGCCGCCGTCGCCGTCCTCCTCCTGCATCGGCGAGACCTTGACCCGGCAGCGGATCGGGCGGCCTCGCCGGTTGTGCGCGGACAGGTCGATCACCCGCTCCTCGACGTCGCCCGCCAACACCTCCCGGATGGGCGCGGCGAGCTGCTCGAGCGGCAGGCCGATGTCCAGGCTGAGCAGCGACCGGCCCTGGGCCTCGTCGGCGCGGGCACCCCACAGATCCTCGGCGCCGGCGTTCCACGTGAGGACGTTGAGGTCCCGGTCGATGACGACGAGGCCGGCGCGGACGCTGTCGAGCACCGCCTGGAAGTACCGGCGGGCGGTGGTCAGCTCGCCCGAACGCTCCTGCAACGAGCGGTTGCGGACGGCGAGCTCGTCGTTCACCGCTTGGAGCTCGTCGTTCATGGTCTCGAACTCCTCGTTCGTGGACCGCAGCTCCTCGTTGGTGGTCTCCAGCTCCTCGATCGTGGACTGGAGCTCCTCGTTGGTGGTCTCCAGCTCCTCGTTCGTCGACTGGAGCTCCTCGTTGGTGGTCTCCAGCTCCTCGTTGGTGGACTGCAGCTCCTCGTACGCCGTCTCGAGGTCGTGGTGCGCCTCCTCCAGCTGCTCCTGGAGGTCGTGGTGGTGCGTGACGTCGATGAACGCGATGACCGTGCCGAGGACCGGGCCGTCACCGGTCGGGAGGAGCGGCGTCACGAGCACGTCCAGGTAGCTGGGCTGGCCGTCGCGACCCAGCGTCCGGACGTCCTTGATGCTCACCTGGTGGCGGTCGCGCGTCGCGCCGTCGATGTGCGACCGGAGCTCGACCGGCCGGTAGCTGAGCTCGAGGTCCTGGAAGGGTCGACCGATGTCGTCCTGCGTGAGGCCGAAGCGGCCACGCGCGGCGTCGTTCGCGAGCACGAGCCGACCGCGGTCGTCGACGACGGTCTGCGCGATCGTGCCCGCGGCGAACGCGAGCACGGGTAGGGCGTCGGGGTCCCCGTCGTACGACGTGCCGGCCCGCTCGAGCAGCGACAGGTCACCGGCCCGCAGATCGGGCCGGTTGAGCCGGGTGAAGATGCGGACCGGACCCTCCTCCGGCTGGAGCAGCGTTCGGTGGCCGAGCAGCATCTCGACCTTGCCCAGCACGAGGTACCCGTGCGGCGCCAGCGAGAAGTGGAGCCGGCGGACCACGTCGCGCTGGAGGGCGGCGTTGAAGTACATGAGCGTGTTGCGGCACAGGAGCAGGTCCACGCGTGAGATCGGCGCGTCGCTGATGAGGTTGTGGCGACCGAAGATCACGCACCGTCGGAGCTCCGTGCTGAACGAGTAGCCCTGCACGCCGTCGAGCTCGGCCGGCTCGAAGTACCGCTCGAGGAGCTCGGGCGGCACCTCCTCCACCTCGCGCTCCGAGTACCACGCTCGGCGGGCCGTCGCCAGCGCGTCGTCGTCGATGTCCGTCGCGTAGATCTTCACGAGCTCCCGAGGGCTCTCGCCGTCGAGCGCCTCGGCGAACACCATCGCGATCGAGTACGCCTCCTGCCCGGCGGCGCAGCCGGCGCTCCACACGCGGAGGGGTTGCTCCGGGGTGGCACGGCGCAGCAGCTGCGGCACGATCCGCCGGGTCAGCTCCTGCCAGAGCTCCGGGTCGCGGAAGAAGCTGGTGACGTTGATCAGGATCGTGTTGAAGAGCTCGGTGACCTCGTCGGGCTCGGCCTCGAGGTGGTCGCGGTAGCTGCTGTAGTCGCTGGCGCCCGTGGCCTGGATCCGGCGGGTGATGCGACGGGCCAGGGTCGACCGCTTGTACCCGGTGAAGTCGAAGCCTCGTGAGTCGCGCAGGTAGGTCAGCAGGTCCTCGATGCCGGGTTGCGCCTCCGTCTCGCTGCCGCTCGCCGGGTCGGTCTGGGTCTCCGTGCCGTCGACTGCGTCATCGCTCATCGGACGGCGCTCCCCGGTCCGAGGCACGCCGGGCACGCCCCTGCTCGATGAGGTCGTTGCGCTGGGCCATCAGGCGCTGCCGATCCTCGACGAGGTGGTCGCGCTCGCCCACGAGGTCGGACAGGGGGGTGGTCGGCTCGTGGTCCACGCGACAGACGTAGCCGATCCCGCGCACCGTGTGGAGGATGCGCGGTCCGTGCGCCTCCACCTTGTGGCGGAGCGAGCTCATCGTCACCTCGATCACGTTCGGGTTGTAGTCCTGCGACGACCACACCGCCTCGAGCAGCGCGGAGCGCTCCTGCACCATGCCACGGTTGCGGACCAACTCGCGGAGGAGGTCGAACTCCTTCCTCGTCAGGTCGATGCGCCGTCCGCCCCGCTCGACCTGCCGTGCTCCCTCGTCGAGCATCAGGTTGCCCGCGCGCCACACCGCCCCCCGCTTCCGCGCGTGGCCGCCGAGCGCGTCCAACCGCCGGAGCAGCTCGAGCGGGTGGTACGGATCGGCCACGTAGTCGATGGCCGACTCGACGATGCCGAGCCGGTCGACGGTGAACGTGACCGGGACGACGGCCAGCGCCCGGCTGCTCCCGAGGCGCTCGATCAGGCGCATCGCACCGGTCCGGCCGAGCGATTCCGACGGCCACACCACGACGACCGCATCGGCGCCCCCCACGTCATCACCGACCGCCTCGACCGCCCGCACGTCGTGGGCTCGGCCGAGCAGGTCGACCACCTTGCGGGTCATCCCCTCGTCACCCCGCACGAGCTTGAGCCGCATTCGACCTCCCGGTCCGGCTTCAGCCAGCCGTCAGACCCGCTTCAGGCTCCCAACAGCCTCGGACCCCATGCTGTACCCGATGACGAGCATCGCCAAGCCGAACGCTCGATCCATCGCAGCACGCCGTCCCTGCTCCCCGACGACCCGCAGCGTGATCGACACCTACCAGCTGGTCGACCTGGAGGAGGCCGTCCCGGTGACCGCCCTCCTGGGCGACCTGGACCTCTCCGCCCGTCCGGCCGTGGACCGCGAGCTGACGGCTCGGGCCGCCGGCCTGCGCCCTGGGGAGGTCATGATCATCGACCTCACCCGGCTCCGGTTCCTGGACGTGGGTGGCGCCAGGGCCCTCCGAGCCGTCGCCGAGGCGCTGCGACGCCGTGGCGTCGGCCTGGTGCTCCGGGGCCCGACGCCGCTCTTCCACCTCGTGCTCCGCGTCGTCGGTGTGGAGCGGGCCGCCTGCGCCGTCATCCCGGCCCCGCCCGAGCTGGAGGGGTCGGCATGACCGACCACCAGCACGAGCGCGGGAGCGGCATGGATGCCGAACGGGCGGACGAGCTCCTCGCCCTGTACCGCAGCACCGGCGACCGCCACGCCCGCAACGAGGTCGTCGAGGCCCACCTCCGGCTCGCCCGCTTCACGGTGCGCCGGTTCGCGAGGGGCAACGCCTCGATGGCCGAGGACCTGCAGCAGGTCGCCCTGCTCGCGATCATCCACGCCGCCGAGCGCTACCGGCCCGGCATGGGGGCGACCTTCCGCACCTTCGCCAGCCGGACGGTCGACGGCGAGCTGAAGCGGCACCTCCGCGACCGCAGCTGGGCGGTGCGCCCGCCCCGGAGCCGCCAGGAGCACTACCTGTACGTGTGCCGGGCCCGTGAGGAGCTCGCCCAGGAGCTCGGTCGCAGCGCGACGGCTGACGAGATCGCCCACCGGACCGACCTGACGGTCGACGAGGTGCTGGCCGCGATGGAGGCCGGCGGTGCCCGAGCGTCGAGCGCCCTGGAACCGACGCGAGATCCCGACGACACGGTCTCCGTGCGACCCGAGCTGATGAGCTGGGACCACGGCTTCGGTGCCTTCGAGTCGCACGAGGACCTCGGGCACGCGGTGCAGACGCTCGACGAGCGGGAGCGGCAGGTGCTGCAGCTCCGGTTCGTCGACGAGCTGTCGCAACCGGAGATCGCCGCGCTGCTGGACATCTCGCAGTCCTACGTGTCCCGCATCATCCGGGGCGCGCTCGCCACCCTGCGGGCCGACATGGCGGACGACCGGGAGGACGAGCGCCGCACGGCCGCCGACCCGCGCCGGCAGCCGGTGCGCTCGCGGGCGTCCGCCTGATCGGCGCGAACCTCGCGTCACTCCAGCGCCCCACGGACGTCGTCCGTTCTGTGTCGCAGAACGGGGGCCATGGCCGACGTTCTGCAGCACAGAACGGAGCGCGGGCCGGTGACGGAGCGGCGTCTGGTCCGGCGCCCACCGGGTAGTCGGGCGGCATGACCGTCGCCGGTGGACCCTCGGAGCTCGGGTGGGTGGACTCGGCGGAGGCCGCCCGCCGCCTCGGCGTGGACGAGTCGCGGATCGAGGTGCTCGTCCGTGAAGGCATGCTCCACCCGCTCGAGCCGCGTGGCGCGGAGGACCGCTTCGAGATCGGCGAGGTCGAGGCGCTCCGCCTCGAGGGCGGGTGATCGAGCCCGACGTCGCGGTCGTCGTCATCACCCGGGACCGTGCGCCCAGCCTCCGACGGACGCTCGCCCACCTGCTGGCTCTGGGGGAGGCCGATCGCGTGGTGGTCGTCGACAACGGGTCGACCGACGGGACGCCGGCCGACGTCCGGCGGCGCTTCCCCCAGGTCGAGCTGATCGCGCTCGACCGCAACGCCGGCGCCGCGGGACGCAACATCGCCGCCGAGTCGCTGCACCACCCGTTCGTCGCCTTCGCCGACGACGACACCCGGTGGGCCCGCGGGGCGCTGCACCGGGCTGCCGGTCACCTCCGCCGCAACCCCGCCCTCGCCCTGGTCGCCGGGGTCTACGTGCTCCCCGGCGGGCGCCCCGATCCCCTCGCCGTCGAGATGGCGGCGAGCCCGCTCCCGGCCCGGCCCGGGCAGCCGGGGCCTCGCGTCGTCGGGTTCCCCGCCGGCGCCACGATGGTGCGGCGCGAGGCGTTCGTGGCGATCGGCGGCTTCGACGAGCGGTTCGGCGTCGGCGGCGAGGAGCAGCTGCTGGCGCTCGACCTCCTCGACGCCGGCTGGGACCTCTGCCTCGCACGCGACGTGGCGGTCCTCCACGATCCCGCGCCCCGCTCGGGGGGACAGCGCCGCGCCCGCGCCCGCCTTGAAGCGCGGAACCGCCTGCGCACGGCGCTCCTGCGCCGCCCGCTCGGCGACCTGCCTGCGGCGTTCGGCGCCGTGTGGCGGACCGCCGGCCTCCGTGGGGCCGCCTCCATGGCGGGGACGGTCGCCGACCTGCCGTGGTTGCTCCGCGAGCGCCGGGTCGTCTCGACCGCCGCGCTGACGGACGTCCGGGCCGTCGAACGTGGTTCGACCTCGGTCCCGAGGTGGTGACGGCACCGCGAGCGGGTACAGCGCACGGAAGTGGCACCCGACGACAGGAGACCGGCATGGCGGGCACGACGGGCGAGCGGAGGCTGGTGGCCTCGTACGGCGGCGCAGGCTCGGCGGCGCGGATGGCGGACCTCCTGGTCAACCAAGGGGTCGATCCGGCGCGGGTGCGGGTCGATCACCTCCACGACCTGGCGATCGTCGGCCGCGGCAAGCAGCACGACGAGGCTCGCCACATCACGGTCGCCATCGCCCCAGGGATGGGCCGGACCGACCAGCTGCTCCCCGGCTGGTTCTGGTCGACCGTGGGCTTCATCGTGGGCTTCGTCCCGTTCTTCCTCGTGGGGCTCGTCGTCCAGCTCGGCGACCTGCCCTGGCTGGTGGCGGCCCTGGTCGTGGGCGTGTGCGGCGGGCTGGGCGGTGCCGCCGTCGGACTGGTCTACGGGCTCTCGCGGGGACCGGAGCTCGCCGGGGCCGGGCGCGACGCGCCGGCCACGTCGGTGCTGTCCGTGCCGGCCGACGCGCTCGGCGGCGAGGAGCGCCTGATCGCCCTGCTCGGCGCCGGACCCGTGCCGTCGGTGTGGATCGTGGCCGACGACGCGACCGTGCGCGGCGTCGGTGCGGTCACCCAGCCGACGAGCGACCACCCGGACGCGGTCCCCGACACCGAACCTGCCGACGGTGTCGACCGGGCGTCCCCGCAGCCCGGTCGCCCGTCGGCAGGCGATCAGGTACCCGGGGGCACGCGGTCGGACGAGCGGCCGGCCTCGGCCTCACGCTCGGCGAGCCGTCGGCGGTGATCCTCGACGACCTCCTCCTCGATCTCCGCCTCGACGCCCTCCTCCTGGCGCTCGGCCTGGACGTCCACGTCGGACGGCTCCTCGCCGCCGTGGGGATGGCGCTCGAGCGGGGCGTCCGGGTCGGGTCGAGGGGTCGTGGCCATGTCCGCGCACCTACCCGTCCCGATGAGCCGCCAGTCGATCGGGCAAGCGAACGGACACGCTGCCGGCGCCCCGGCGGGCGGCGGTCCCCGGTGGCTGGGTAAGGGCCGCCCCAGGGTCGACGTCGCCGGCGCTGGTGGCCGACCACGAGACGCGGAGGTCGCGGTGCCCGGAGAGCGGAAGCAGGTGATCGTGGCGGCGCTCGCCGCCAACCTCGTCATCGCCCTGGCGAAGCTCGTGGGCGGCCTGGTCAGCGGTTCGGTGGCGATGCTCGCCGAGGCCGCGCACTCGGTCGGCGACACGGTGAACGAGATCTTCCTCTACGTGTCGCTCGGCCTCGGCGCCCGGCCGGCCGACGAGGCGCACCCCTTCGGCTACGGCAAGGAGCGGTTCTTCTGGGCGTTCCTCGCCGCGGTGTTCATCTTCGTCGCCGGCGCCGTGTTCTCCCTGGTGGAGGGCGTGCGCGCGTTCCTCTCGCCGTCGGAGGAGACCGACTACCTCATCGCCTACGTCGTCCTCGCCGTCGCGCTCGTCGCCGACTCGGCGTCGCTCTGGCAGGCGGCGCGGCACGTGCAGGCCGAGGCGCGGGCGGCGGGCCGGACCGTGTCCGAGCACCTGCGGCTGTCCAAGGACCCGACGGTGAAGGTGGTGGTGTTCGAGGACACCGCCGCCGTGCTCGGCGTGCTGGTGGCCGCCGCCGCGGTGGCGATGCACGAGCGCACGGGCGACGGGCGGTGGGACGCCGTCGGTTCGATGGTGATCGGGCTGCTGCTGGCCGCCGTCGCGGTGCGCCTGGGCAGCGACACGAAGGACCTGCTCCTCGGGTCGGCCGCCCTGCCGTCGGAGCGCGACGCGATCCGCTCGGCCATCGAGGCGCACCCCGAGGTCGAGCGGGTCATCGAGCTGCTCACGATGGCGGTCGGGCCGTACGACCTGCTCGTCGCCGTGCGTGCCGACTTCCGCGACGACATCTCCGCCGATCGGGTGGAGGAAGCGGCGACGCGGATCGAGCGCGAGGTCCGTCGCGCCGTGCCCGATGTCGGCCAGTTCTTCCTCGACCCCACGAAGGAGCGCGACGCCGGCCAGTCGCACGTGCCGGTGGTGGTCCCGCCGACCTGAGCCCTCATGCCCGGCCGGGTGCCGGGTAGGGCGGCGCGGTGGCGCTGGCAGAGCCGTCGACCGGCCGCACCGAGCCGGGTGGAGGCGACCACCTGGCCGCGCTCCACCGCGCGCTCGACGCCCTCGCCGAGGACCTGGGCACGCTCGAGCGGTGGGGCGAGGAGCTGGCGCAGCGCCTGGTGCTCGGTGGTCGGGCGCTGGTGGCCGGCAACGGCGGCAGTGCGGCGCAGGCCCAGCACCTGACGGCCGAGCTGGTGGGTCGCTACCGGACCGAGCGGGTGCCGCTCAGCGCCATCGCGCTGCACGCCGACACGTCGTCGCTCACCGCGATCGCCAACGACTACGGCCTCGAGGAGGCGTTCGCCCGGCAGGTGCGGGCCCACGGCCGCCCGGGCGACGTGCTGGTGCTGCTGTCCACCTCGGGGCGGTCGCCGAACGTCCTGCAGGCCGCGTCCGCCGCCGCCACGCACGGGTTGACCGTGTGGGCGCTGTGCGGGCGCGCGGGGAGCCCGCTCGCCGAGCGGGCGCACGAGTCGGTGTGCGTCGAGGCCGACACCCCGACGGTCCAGGAGGCCCACCAGGTGTGCGTCCACCTGCTCTGCGACGCCGTCGACCGGGCGATCGGCGCCGCCTGACCGTCGGCGCCGGCGGTCAGGTCCCTCCGTCCCGCTCCATCGACCGCAGGGTCTCGGCCGCGACCCGCTGGCTCTCCGCGGCGGCGTCCTGGACCTCGGAGGCGCTGCGGTGCGACGTGGCCTCACGGCGGTGCACCGCGGCCAGGTCGGGATCCGGCTCGTCGTCGGCGTGCTCGTCGGCCTCGTCGGCCCGCTCACGCTCGGCCCGGGCCCGGTCAGCGGCGCGCTCCGCTCGTGCCGCGATCCGATCAGCTCGATCGCTCACCGACTCACCCATGGACCCAGTCGATACCCCGGTGCCCGCCGGATCAACCGGTGCTCCGCCTCGGGCGGCCCCCACCCGTGGCTTCGGCGGTGGTTCCCGTCGTGTGACGACGGAACGCACCGCCGAAACCGGGAGGGCGGGGACCCACGGTGTTCGTGCGGTTCAGCGGGAGGTGGCGGCCTTCCTGGTCCGCGACGCGGCGCCCTTGGCCGTCGATGCCGTGCGCCGGGCCGACGACGTGGCCGTGCGTCGCGTCGTCCGGGCCGCCTGCTTCGCCGCACCGGTCGTGCGGGAGGCGCCACGCGAGGCGGCGCGGCTTGTCGACCGGGCCCCCGAGCGAGCGGTCCGCGCCGTCCGCTCGGCGCCCTTCGCCGCGACGTTCCCCGCTTCCCGCACGGCCTTGGCCCGCTTGCGCGTCGTGGTGGAGCCGGTGGGGCCCGACGACGGCTTCCCGCGATCGAGGATGCGGGCGACCAGGTCCTGCACCACGCTCACCCCGCCCTGGGCGATGCCGGAGACCGTGTCGCCGACCTTGTCGACGACACCGGCCGCCGCACCGACGACGAGGTTGCCCGGCGGGGTGTCGGGCGACCTGGGGTGGGGGTGGGACGGCGCGGCGTCCTTCGCCTCGGCGAGCGCCTCGCCCACCTCCTGGAGGTCCTTCCTCCCGAGCGCGTCGCGCACCTTCGGGAAGAGGTCCGATTCCTCCTCCTCGACGTGGTGCCGGACGCTCTCCATGAGCACCGTGACCTTGGCGTCGAAGCGCTCGGCGTGCGGGTCCATGCCGTCGAGCTCCGACAGGAGCCACTTGACGACGTGGTGCTCCTCCAGGCTCTCGAGCGTCATGTCCTCGGCCTTCGGGACCGTGGCCCGGACCACCGGGTAGAAGACCTGCTCCTCGATCGCGGCGTGGGTCGAGAGCTCCTCGATCATCCGGTCCACGAGCTTGCGCTTCTCGGCGTACGCACGGTCGCCGGCCTTCTCGAACCGCTTGAACAGCTGCTCGACGGTCTTGTGGTCGTCCTTCAGCAGGGTGATCGCATCCATGCGCATCCCGCTACCCCGCTGCGGCGGGATGATGCTCACACGGGTGAGATCGCGGCCTCCCGATCGCGATCGGGTGACGACGTGCGCTCCACGAGGTCCACCAGCGCGCGGAGCAGGTCGCGCACGAGGTCGGCCGTGCTGGCGTCGGTCAGCGAGAGGCCGTCGTCGAAGCGGTCCGCGGCCCGGAACACGGCCACCTCCGGCTTCACCACGGCGATCGAGTCGGTCCACAGGAAGGACTGCCGGAGCGCGAGCTGCGCACGCACCGACCCGAACGCCCCGGGCGCCGCACCCATCACCGCGACGGGCTTGTGCTGGAGGCTCGACGCCGGCGCGGGCCGGGAGGCCCAGTCGATCGCGTTCTTGAGGACACCAGGGACGGAGTAGTTGTACTCGGGTGTCGCGATGAGCAGCGCGTCGGCATCCGTCACCCGCCGCCGGAGGTCGACGACGGGAGCCGGCGGGTCGTCGCCGTCGAGGTCGGCGTCGTAGTGGGGTAGGTCCCGCAGGCCCTCGTACACCTCGATGCGGGCACCGGCCGGCGCCAGGCCGACGGCGGCTCGCAGCAGGGCGGAGTTGAAGGAGCCGGCGCGGAGGCTGCCGGAGATGCCGAGGATGGTCACGTCTCGCATGGCGTGGCCCCTACCCCGATGGGCCCCGCCGGTCACCGCACCGAGTGGCTCGATCGCCCGACACCCCGGTTCTGCGGCGGCCGCCGTCGGGTAGGGCCGCGGCCGCCACGGACACCGACGAAGGGACGGACATGGATCGGAGCCGAAGCGCTCAGGGGTCGACCAGGGTCACCGTCGCCCGGAGCCGCGAGTTCGAGCGCCGCCGCCGGAAGGCGATCGAGCGTGACCGCCGACGGGACGCCGACGTGCACGGGGTGGAAGCCGCATGAGCCTCCTCCACCCGGAGCTCCACGCCGAGGGCGAGATCGTGGTCGAGGTCGAGCTCCGGGGCCGGATCGAGCGGATCAGGTGGTCCCCCACCGCCGTCGAGGGCGAGCCGGACGCCGTGGCACGCCTGCGGCGCCTCGAGGTGGACCTGGACGACCCGGTCCGCTTCCTGCAGGCGGTGCGGTCCGCGTTCGGCGACCGGGTGCGCGCCCGCGTCGGCGGGTGACGGCACAGACCCCGCACCCACGTCCTTCTCACCCCGCCCGGTCCGGGTAGGGCAGCGTCCATGGCATCCAGCGAGGACACCGGACGGACGAAGGACTCCGAGCAGCACGTCGAGGACGCGGACCGGGCCAACGGCGAACCCGGGGCGACGGCGGAGAGCGGGTCCTCCCGACCCTCCACGCCGCCCGCCGGGAAGGACACGGCGACCGGCACGGATCCCGACGCCACGTACGAGCAGCCCGGCTACGAGGACAAGTCGTTCGGACAGGCGGTCGATCAGGACCAGGAGCTCGTCGACGACCTCGTCGAGGAGTCCGGCGGGGACACCGACGAGGCCGAGCGTCGCTTCGAGGAGCGCTCCGCCGGTCGCAACGCCAAGAAGCACGCCTGACGGACCCGACTGCAGGATCCGTTCCCCCAGCGCTTCGCTCCCCCGATGTTTCGGCGTACCGAGTGGTCGTGATCCGACCCCCTGGTACGCCGAAGCCGAATCGGGACGGCGGTCCACCGGGCGGTCAGTCCATGTCGACGACGACCGCTGAGCCCGGTGAGGTGACGGCGCGCTCGCCGTCGTGGTCGACGTCGCCCCAGACCGCGAGGACCCGGCCCGGCACCGTCGTCGTGCGCAGGCCCCCGCCCGGCCGGAGGTCCGACACGACCCCGAGCCGGTCGCGCTGCACGGCCACGACGCCCGCCGACACCTCGGCGGCGTCCTGTGCGCGCGGGAGGGGGCCGGGGCGCAGCGACGGGTGCGTGCGGCGGATCTCCAGCAAGCGGTGGTACCAGGCGAGCACCTCGGCGTGCTCGCCCTCGGCCCGCTCCGCCCAGAGCAGCCTCGCCGACTCGAACGTCTCCGGCGACTGCGGATCGGCCACGTCGTCGGCCGCCCACCCGAACGCGGCGAACTCCTCGCGGCGGCCTCTCCGCACCGCTTCGCCGAGCTCGCCCTCGAAGTCGGTGAAGTAGGGGAACGGCGTCGACGCCGCCCACTCCTCGCCCTGGAACAGCAGCACGGTGAACGGCGACAGCAGCGTCAGCGGTGCGGCGGCGGCCGCCCGGTCGACGCCCACGAGGTGGTGCAGCCGCTCCCCGCGTGCCCGGTTCCCGATCTGGTCGTGGTTCTGCAGCCCGACGACCAGCTGCTCCGAGCCGGTCCCGGCGATCGGGCGCCCCGGCGTCATGCCCCGGGCCGTCGACCGGCGGTCGCCCTGGAAGACGGAGCCCTCCACGAGCGCCCGCGGCAGGTCGTCTGGCGAGTAGTCCGCGTAGTAGCCGCGGCGCTCGCCCGTGAGCGCGACGTGGATCGCGTGGTGGAGGTCGTCGGCCCAGAGCGCGTCGAGCCCCGTCCCCACCGGACGGGGGCGCACGAGCCTCGGGTCGTTGCGGTCGGACTCCGCGACGAGCAGCACCCGGCGACCGAGCCGGTCGGCGGTGTCCTGCACCTCGGCCGCCAGCTGCTCGAGGTAGGGGCGGGCGGTCGTGTCGACGAGCTCGTGCACGGCGTCGAGCCGCAGACCGTCCACCCCCACCTCCTCGATCCAGAACCGCGCGCTGTCCACGAGGAACCGGCGCACCCCGTCGCTCCCCGGGCCGTCGAGGTTCACCGCGTCGCCCCACGGGGTCCGGTAGCGCCCGGTGAAGTAGGGACCCGTGGTCGCGAGGGCGTTGCCCTCCGGACCGAGGTGGTTGTGCACCACGTCGACGAGGACGCCGAGGCCGGCGCGGTGCGCGGAGCGGACGAGGTCGGCGAGGTCGTTCGCCGTGCCGTACGGCTCGTGGGTGGCGGTGAGGTGGACGCCGTCGTACCCCCAGCCGTGGTGGCCGGCGAACGCGCCGAGCGGCATGAGCTCCACGTGGGTCACGCCGACCTCGGCGAGGTCGTGCAGGTGCTCCGCCACGCCGGCGAAGGTGCCCGACGCGCTGAACGTGCCCACGTGGACCTCGTGGATCACCGCCCGCCACAGGTCGCGGCCCCGCCAGTCGGGGTCCGGTCGGGCGGGTGGCAGGTCCACGAACGCGGACGGGCCGTGCACGCCGAGGGGCTGCCGCCGGGACCGCGGGTCGGGCACCACGACGCCGTCGACGACGAACTCGTACAGGTCGCCCTCGTCCGCCTCCGCCAGCGCGCTCCACCACTCCCCGACCCGGCGGCACTCGTACGACGAGCCGTCGACCCGCGCCGTCACCGCGCGGGCGTCGGGTGCCCAGAGCCCGAGCTCGCGCCGGCTCACGACGCCGCTTCCAGGAGCGCCACCGTGCCGCTCCCCGCCAGCGTGGACAGCTCGACCGTCCCGCGGTGCGGGCCCTGCC
>JAEVZA010000294.1 GCA_023392475.1 Actinomycetes bacterium
CCGCCAGGGCAGCGGCCGCGGCGCCCCGGGACCGGGCAGGGGAGCCCGGCGGGACCGCGTCCTGCGGCTGCGGCGACCCGTCCGTCGGCGGCATCGCCGCGACGGTACCGGAGGTGACGCAGGACCGCAGGGGTTGCGCGGCCGGCACGCGTCCCCGCGCTACCCTCGACCAAACGACCTGCAGGAGAGGCTGTGGCCAAGCACATCTTCGTGACCGGCGGCGTGGCGTCGAGCCTGGGCAAGGGGCTCACCGCCTCCTCCCTGGGTCGGCTCCTGAAGGCCCGTGGCCTCCGGGTCACGATGCAGAAGCTCGACCCGTACATCAACGTCGACCCCGGCACGATGAACCCGTTCGAGCACGGCGAGGTGTTCGTCACGAAGGACGGCGGTGAGACCGACCTCGACCTCGGCCACTACGAGCGGTTCATCGACGAGGAGCTGACCCGCGACTCGAACGCCACGACCGGCTCGATCTACCAGGCCGTGCTCGCGGCCGAGCGGCGCGGCGAGTACCTCGGCAAGACCGTGCAGGTGATCCCGCACATCACCGACGAGATCAAGCGCCGGATCTCCCGGCTCGCCCTGGACGGCACGGACGTCGTGATCACCGAGATCGGCGGCACGGTCGGCGACATCGAGATCCTCCCGTTCCTCGAGGCGATCCGGCAGTTCCGCCTGGACGTCGGCCGGCAGAACGTGAGCTACGTCCACGTCACGCTGGTGCCGTTCATCGGCCCGTCCGGCGAGCAGAAGACGAAGCCCACGCAGCACTCGGTCACGGAGCTGCGCAGCCGGGGCATCCAGCCCGACGCCATCGTGTGCCGCTCGGAGGAGGCGATCTCCTCCGACCTCAAGCGCAAGATCTCGTCGCTGTGCGACGTGCCCGTCGAGGCGGTCGTGAACGCCGCCGACGCGGACAGCCTCTACGACATCCCGCTGGTGCTGCACGACGAGGGCCTGGACGGCGTGATCTGCAACATCCTCGGCCTCCCCGACATCGAACCCGACCTCGGCGACTGGAACGACCTCGTGCGCCGCGTCGGCGCCGCCACCAAGCCGACCCGGATCGGGATCATCGGCAAGTACGTGAGCCTGCCCGACGCCTACCTGTCGGTGGTCGAGGCGCTGAAGCACGCGGGCTTCCACCACGGCTCCGACGTCCAGATCGAGTGGATCCAGGCGGAGGACGTCGAGGGGCTGCTCGCCGAGGACCGCCTGCGCGACCTGGACGGCATCGTCATCCCCGGCGGCTTCGGCGAGCGCGGCGTGGAGGGCAAGGTCGCCGCCGCCGGCTATGCCCGCGAGCACGCCCTGCCGTGCCTCGGCCTCTGCCTCGGCATGCAGGTGATGACGATCGAGTTCGCCCGCAACGTGCTCGGCCTCGCCGGCGCGAACTCCACGGAGTTCGACCCGAAGACGCCGCACCCGGTGATCGACCTGATGGACTCCCAGCGCGACGTGACCGACAAGGGCGGCACGATGCGGCTGGGCGCCTACATCGCGCAGCTCGAGAGCGGCTCGAAGGTCGCCCGCGCCTACGGCACCACGGTCGTCTCCGAGCGCCACCGGCACCGCTACGAGTTCAACCCGGTGTACCGGCGCCGCTACGACGGCACGGGGTTCCGGTGCTCGGGCACCTCGCCCGACGGCCGGCTCGTCGAGTTCGTCGAGCTGGACGACCACCCGTTCTGGGTGGGCACGCAGGCGCACCCCGAGTTCATGAGCCGCCCGACGAACGCGGCGCCGCTGTTCCGGGACTTCATCGGCGCGGCGGTCGACCGCGCCGAGGGCCGCAACCCGCAGCTCATCCGGCTCACCGACGACGGCGCGGTCGAGGACTCGGCGGCGGACCGCAACGGGCACGCGCCGGTGGAGGACCCGGTCGCCCGGGACGCGTGATCGCCCGCACGGTCGCGTGAGCGGGTTCCGGCACCTCTCCGACGAGCTCCTCCAGGAGGGGCACGTCATCTCCCTGTACCGCTCCACCTTCGTCGCGCCCGACGGCGAGGAGTTCCAGCGCGAGGTCGTCCGCCACCCGGGTGCGGTGTCCGTGGTCCCGCTGCACGACGACGGCACGGTCGTGCTGGTGCGCCAGTACCGGGCCGCGCTCGACGCCGAGCTCCTGGAGATCCCCGCCGGCAAGCGCGACGTCGAGGGCGAGCCGCCGGAGGAGACCGCCCGGCGGGAGCTCGTGGAGGAGGTGGGCCTCGTCCCCGGACGGCTCCAGCGGCTCGCGGTGTTCCACAACTCGGTCGGCTTCAGCGACGAGGAGAGCCACGTCTTCCTCGGGACGGAGCTGCAGGAGACCGCGCAGGACCTCCAAGGCATCGAGGAGCGCTTCATGGAGGTCGTGCGGCTCCCGCTGGCCGAGGCCGCGGCGATGATCGCCGCCGGGGAGATCACCGACTCGAAGACGGTGATCGGGCTCACCCTGACGCTCGCCGCGGCACGCGGCGGGCCCGCGTCGTGAGCGGCGCCGTCGAGCGGTCGGGGAACGGGAGCGGCGGCACCGGGGCCGGGGCCGGTGACCGCCTGCCCGGCGAGGTCGAGGAGTTCCTCACCCACCTCGTCGTCGAGAAGGGCCGGTCGCCGCTGACGCTGTCCGCGTACCGCCACGACCTGCGTCGCTACGTCGCCTTCCTGGACGACCGCGGCCGCACCGTGCACGACGCCACACCGGTCGACGTCGAGGCCTTCGTGGTGGACCTCCGGGACTCGGGTCGGGCCGCGTCGTCGACCGCCCGCACGCTGGTGTCGGTGCGGACGATGCACCGCTTCCTCGCCGCCGAGGGGCTGGCCGCCACCGATCCGGCCCACGAGGCCGCCGCGCCCCGTCGCCCGGCCGCGCTGCCGAAGGCGCTGTCCGAGGCCCAGGTCGGCGCGCTGCTCGACGCCGTCGACGCGGCCGCGTGCGCCGACGCCGGCGCCGTCACGGGGTCGGCGCGCGAGCACGCGCTCGTGCTGCGCGACCGCGCCCTGCTGGAGGTGCTGTACTCGACCGGCGCACGCGTGTCCGAGGCGTGCGGCCTGTCCTTCGGCGACCTCGACCTCGACGCCGGCTTCCTGCGGGTCCTGGGCAAGCGCAGCAAGGAGCGGGTGGTGCCGATCGGTCGACCGGCGATCCGAGCGCTCGCCGAGTACCTGGACACCGGGCGACCGGTGCTGCTGCCCGCCCGCGCCGTGCCCCGTGAGGACGCCGACGCCGTCCTCCTCGGCGCCCGGGGTCGCCGGCTCGGCCGCCAGGCGGCGTGGGAGGCCATCCAGCGGTGGGCGCGGCAGGCGGGGCTCGACGCCCGCATCAGCCCGCACGTGCTGCGCCACTCGTGCGCCACCCACCTGCTGGACCACGGCGCCGACATCCGCACGGTCCAGGAGCTGCTCGGCCACGCCTCGGTCGGGACGACGCAGATCTACACCCGGGTGGCGACGGACCGGCTGTTCGACGCCTACCGCGCCGCCCACCCGCGGGCCCAGCTCGCGGACGGCGCGGGGGTCCGGTCGTGAGCCTGCGCCCGACCCACCGCGCCGGACGGTTCATGGGCTCCCTCGTCGGCGGCGCGCCGCCCGACGAGGACGTCGAGTGGGCCGACGGCTGGCTCTCCGACCGCGAGCGCACGGCGTTCGGGCGGATGTCGGGCAACGACCGCCGCCACTCGATCGGCGTGGCTCGGGCCGTGGTGGCCCACCTCGACCGCGTCGGGCTCACGGAGCAGGACCCGGGCGCCCGGTGGATCGTCACCGCGGCGCTCCTGCACGACGTGGGCAAGTCGGTCGCCGGGCTCGGCACCTACGGGCGGGTCGTCGCCACGCTGTCGGGCTGGGTCGGCGGCCACGACATGGCCGCGTCGTGGGCGGACACCCGGGGCTTCACCCGGCGCGTGGGCCTGTACCTGCAGTACCCGGAGCTCGGCGCGGACGTGCTGCGCATGGCCGGCTCCGACGAGCGGGTGGTGGCGTGGTCGGTCGAGCACCACCTGCCCGAGGAGGACTGGTCGGTGCCGGTGGAGGCGGCTCGCCTGCTCGCCGCCGCCGACGACGGGAAGCTCTGATCGCTCCGAGCGGCTGACCGGAGGGCCGGGGCGTCAGGCGCGGGGGAGGAGCCCGACGTGCTCGACCGCTCGGGCGTACACCTCCGACGCGACGGCGGTGGCCTTGTCGGCCCCGACGGCCAGCAGCCGGCCGGTGCCCTCCGGGTCGTCCTGGAGCTCGTGGAACCGCTCCTGGATCGGGCGGAGCAGCTCGACGACCGCATCCGCGGCGTCGGACTTGAGCGGCCCGTACTGCGTGTAGCGGTCCGCGAGCCCGGCCGGGTCCTCGCCGGTCACGGCCCCGAGGATCGAGAGCAGGTTCGAGACGCCGGGCTTCGTGGCGGGGTCGAAGCGGACGTCGCCGTCGGAGTCGGTCACGGCCCGCTTGAACTTCTTGGCCGTCACCGAGAGGTCGTCCATGAGGTACACGACGCCGGCGTCGGACGCCGCGGACTTGGACATCTTGTCGGTCGGCTCCTGGAGGTCCATGACGCGCGCACCGGCCCGGGGCAC
The DNA here is from genome assembly GCA_023392475.1 of Actinomycetes bacterium. Classification (GTDB taxonomy): domain Bacteria; phylum Actinomycetota; class Acidimicrobiia; order Acidimicrobiales; family Microtrichaceae; genus JAEVZA01. Next base: position 4,542 of record JAEVZA010000294.1, read on the forward strand.
GGTGGCCTCGGGGATCACGAACGTGTCGCCGAACCGGGCGTTGAAGCGGCCGGCGACGTCCCGGGTCAGCTCGATGTGCTGGCGCTGGTCCTCGCCGACGGGGACGCGGTCGGTGTCGTAGAGGAGGATGTCGGCGGCCTGCAGCGCCGGGTAGGTGAAGATCCCGGCGGAGACGAAGTCGTGGCGGTCGGCCTTGTCCTTGAACTGCGTCATCCGGCTGAGCTCGCCGAAGCTCGTGACGCACTGGACGAGCCAGGCGAGATCCGCGTGTTCGCGCACGTGGCTCTGGACGAACAGGGTGCACGCGGCCGGGTCGAGGCCGCAGGCGATGAGCGTCTGGCCCATCTCCAGGGTGCGGCTGCCCACCTCGCCGGGCTCCTTCGGCACGGTGAGGGCGTGGAGGTCCACCACGCAGTAGAAGCTGTCGGCCTCGTGCTGGTCCACGACCCAGTTGCGGACGGCCCCCAGCAGGTTGCCGAGGTGGAGGTCGCCCGTGGGCTGGATCCCGGAGAAGACGCGAGGCATGGGCGCCGATCGTACCGACCGCCCCACGGGGCCACGGACACGGTTTCGGGTGCTCCGGGCCGACTCCGCCGCCGAACGGCGGGGTGCTTCGCTCCGCAAGGACAGGGGCGCCCCCCCGTCGAATCACACGCGTGTGACTTGGCGCGGTGCCGTCGGGCTACCATGGCGACGTGGGCTACGCCGTCCAGACGCCCGTGTACGAGGGCCCGTTCGACCTCCTCCTGCACCTGATCCTGCGGGAGCAGGTGGACCTCTACGACATCTCGCTGTCGACGATCGTCGACGCGTACCTGTCCGAGCTGGCCCGCATGGAGACGCTCGACCTCGAGGTCGCCACCGAGTTCCTGCTGATCGCGGCGACGCTCGTCGAGCTCAAGACGAAGCGGCTGCTCCCCGGCGACGACGACGTCGACGTGGACGAGGACCTGTCGCTCTGGGAGGAGCGCGACCTGCTCCTCGCCCGGCTGCTCGAGTGCAAGACCTTCAAGGACGCCGCCGGCACGCTGTCCTCGCTGCACGCCCGGGCGGCGCGGACGGTCGCCCGCACGGCCGGCCCCGACGACCGGTTCTGGGACCTCGCGCCCGACATGCTCGAGGGCGTCACGCCGGAGCAGCTGCGCAGCGCGTTCCAGCGGGCCACCACGCCGCGGGCCCAGCCGACGATCGACCTCTTCCACGTCGCCCCGATCCGGGCCAGCGTGATCGACACCGTGGCCGACCTCTGCGTGGAGCTGCCGGGCCGGGGCCGCACCTCGTTCCGGCACCTGACCGGCTCGCTGGTGGACCGGCTCGACGTGGTGGTGCACTTCCTGGCCATCCTCGAGCTGTTCAAGCAGGGGCTGGTGGACCTGCTCCAGCCGGAGACGTTCGGCGACATCGAGATCGTCTGGATCGGTGGCGACGCGATCGGGGCGGAGGCCCTGCAGGCGGTGGATTCCTACGATGGCTGACGAGACGGCGGCACCCCTGGCGGAGGCGATGCTCGACGAGGCCCGGCGGGCCCTCGAGGCCGTGATCATGGTGGCCGACCAGCCGGCCGACCCCGCCGTGCTGGCGCAGCTGGTGGAGCTCTCGCCCGACCAGGTCGAGGACCTGCTCGCCGGGCTCGCCCGCAGCTACGAGGAGGACGGTCGCGGCTTCCAGCTGGCCAAGGTCGCCGGCGGCTGGCGGTTCCAGAGCCACGAGGACCTGTCGCCGTACGTCGAGCGGTTCATCCTGAGCGGCCAGACGGCGCGCCTGTCGGCCGCCGCGCTCGAGACGCTCGCCATCGTCGCCTACAAGCAGCCGATCTCACGGGCGCAGGTGGCCGCCATCCGTGGCGTGAACGTCGACGGCGTGATGCGCACGCTCCAGCAGCGGGGCTACATCGACGAGGTCGCGCGCGACCCGGGCCCGGGCCAGGCGTCGATGTTCGGCACCACGCCGCTGTTCCTCGAGCGCATCGGGCTCAACGGGATCGACGAGCTCCCGTCGCTCGGCGACTTCATCCCCGGCGCCGACGTGGTCGAGCTGCTCGAGCAGGGCCTCCGGGCCGACCCGCTGGACGACGACCCCGCTCCCGACGCCGACGGCGCCGGGGAGGACGCGGGGTCGGACGGCGCCGACGGCTCGGCGGCGGTCGGCCTGCCCGGCGACGTCGTGGACAGGACCGGCGAGCTCGTGATCGACGTCGACGAGCTCGAGCAGGGCCACCCCGACCTCGGGTGAGCCCACCGCCCGACGCCGACGGCGAGCGGCTGCAGAAGGTCCTCGCCCGCGCCGGCCTCGGGAGCCGCCGGGTCAGCGAGGAGCTGATCGACGCCGGCCGGGTCACGGTGAACGGCACGGTCGCCGTGCTGGGGGCGCGGGTGCACCCCGAGACGGACGTCGTGGCGGTCGACGGCACACCGATCGGCGTCGCTCCGGGCCTCGTGCACTACCTGCTCAACAAGCCCGCCGGCGTCGTCACGACCGCGGAGGACACGCACGGCCGCCCGATCGTCACGGAGCTGGTCCCGCCCGAGCCGCGGGTCCACCCGGTCGGGCGCCTGGACCTGGACACGGAGGGCCTGCTGCTGCTCACCAACGACGGGGCGCTGACGCACCGCCTCACCCACCCGTCGTTCGGGGTCGAGAAGGAGTACGTCGCCCACGTCGAGGGGACGCCCGGGCGGGGCGCCCTGCGGCGGCTCCGCGAGGGGATCGACCTGGAGGACGGGCCGACGGCGCCCGCGTCGGCGTCGGTGCTGTCGCCGGGCGTCGTGCGCCTCACGATCCACGAGGGCCGCAACCGGCAGGTCCGCCGGATGCTCGACGCGGTCGGCCACCCCGTGCAGCGCCTCGTGCGCACCCGGATCGGGCCGCTGCGCGACCCCCAGCTCCGCCCGGGGTCGTGGCGTGAGCTCACCCAGGACGAGCTGCGCGCACTGGAGCGCGCCGTCTCCGAGGTGCTCGAACCGGGTTCCGGGGACGCGCCCACCCCCGGGTAACCTCGCCGGGATGCCCACCTCCGTGCTGGCCCTGCGCGGCGCGACCACGCTCGACGCCGACGAGAAGGAGCACCTCCTCGAACGGGTCCGCACCCTGCTCGAGCGGATGATGGAGGACAACGGGGTCGGCCACGACGACCTGATCTCGATCTTCTTCACGGCCACGCCCGACGTGCACAGCGCGTTCCCGGCGCTGGCCGCCCGCCAGCTCGGCCTCGGCGACGTGCCGCTGATCTGCGCGCAGGAGCTGGACATCGACGGCGGGATGGCGCTGTGCGTCCGGGTGATGATGCAGTTCAACTCGGAGCGGACGCGGGGCGAGCTCCACCACGTCTACCTCGAGGCCGCGCGGTCGCTGCGCGACGACCTCCCCCGGTGAGCGGGGCCGACGGCCGCCGCCGTGCCGCGGTGGTGGGCACCGGCCTCATCGGCGGCTCGATCGCCCTGGCCC
>JAEVZA010000358.1 GCA_023392475.1 Actinomycetes bacterium
GCGCGAGCGCTGTCCCGACCAGCACGGCCACCGCGCCGGGGAGCAGCAACCGGCGCGACCGCTCGAGCCCGCCCGACCAGCTCCGGTCCCCGTCGTCGCCGGTGCCCCGGTCGACGAACACGGCCATCGCCAGCACCCCGCCGACCAGCAGCGCGCCGGTGAGCGCGAACCACCGCCCGACGGCGCCGAGCACCCGCTCGACGCCCGCCGACGCGCCCTCGTCCTCGACGTGGGCACCGCCGCTCCGGTGGCCCACGTGGTACACGTACGAGCCCTCGATCACGTGGCCGTCGTCGCTGAGCACCCGGTAGGACACCGTGTAGGTGCCCTCGGGTCCCGCGTCGACGCGCTCGACCAGCACGGTCCCGCCCGAGGACACGTCGGGGGCGCCGTCGTCGACGCGGTTCCCGTCGGGGTCGACCACGTGGATGCCGTCCTCGGCCACGGAGACGCCCTCGTCGAACGTGAGCCGGACCTCGCTCGGGGCCTGCTGCACCACCTCGTCGTTGCCGGGCGACGACGAGACGAGCGTGGCGTGCGCGGACGCCGTCCCCGCGAGCGGCCCGGCCGTGGCGAGCAGCGTCAGGAGCACCACGACCCACACGACGGCGCGCCGCACCGGGGCGGGCGTGGGGCGGCCGGACACGGCGCCGATCGTACCGAGGGCTAGTCTCACCGCCGCCGCGATCCAGGGGGAACGACATGAGCGACGCACCGACCTTCGACGGGGTGCGCTACGAGGTGGCCGACGGCGTCGCCACCATCACCATCGACGCCGCCGACCAGGGCAACTCGCTGAACGCCGAGATGCGCGACGGCATCACCGAGCTGATCGAGTGGGCGTCGGGCGACCACGGCGTGCGCGTGATCGTGCTGACCGCCGCGGGTGAGCGCCACTTCTGCACCGGCGCCAACCTGGGCGGCGCGCAGAAGCCCAGCCCGGCGAAGCCCGAGGGTGCGCCCGACCGGCTGCTCGGCGACGCGGCCCGCATGATCCGCCGGGGCTGGCAGCGCCTCGTCGCCGCGATCCTGGACTCGGAGAAGCCCGTCGTCGCCGCGGTCAACGGCACGGCGGCCGGCGGTGGGGCGCACCTCGTGCTGGCGTGCGACCTCGTGGTCATGGCCGACAACGCGAAGCTCGTCGAGGTCTTCGTGCGACGAGGCATCCTGCCCGACGCCGGCGGCGCCTACCTGCTGCCCCGCATCGTCGGCCCGCAGCTCGCCAAGGAGCTGATGTTCCTCGCCGACGACGTGCCCGCGGAGCGCTGCCGCGAGCTCGGCATCGCCAACCGCGTCGTGCCGGCCGCCGAGCTCGGTGCCGCGGTCGACGAGCTCGCGGGCCGGCTCGCGCAGGCGCCCACGAAGGCGCTCGGCCTCACGAAGTGGTTGCTGAACCGGTCGTTCGAGTCGAGCCGCCACACCGCGTTCGAGGACGAGGCCGCCGCCCAGGAGCTGCTCACCGCGTCGGTCGACTTCGGCGAGGGCATGCTCGCGTTCCGCGAGCGGCGGGCACCGGAGTTCAAGGGGTACTGACCGGGTCCGCCGCGGGCCGGGCGGACCCGAGCTCGGACGCGGACCGACCGCCCGCACCTCGCGGTCCCTGGCGGCCGAACCCGGTGGCGTGCCGTCGTCCGGGTGCACCGGACGACCTGCGTGCGCATCCGTCGTTCGCGCTGACGGCGATGTGCGAGCGGTCGATCGCTTGTCCGGTCCGGAACGGGCCCCAGGACGCCGCCCGGACCGTCGGTGTGGACTCTCCCCGACCGGTGATCCTGCGTGCTGCCGGTCGCGGCGTCCTCCCACCGACACTGCGCCCGCGCCGCCCCGGAGTCAACCCCCGTCGTGGGCGCTCCGGCGCGCCGCCGCGACGGCCTCGCAGCACCTCGCGGGACGGCGTTCAGCGGTGCGCGTTCAGCTTCCGGTGGATGCCCTTGTTCTGCTTGTAGATCGAGCGGAACGCCCCGTAGGCCTCGTCGTAGGTCCGGCGGTTCGCCGGCTCCGGCCGGTGCACCTCGACGACCTCGACCATCTCCCCCAGCCCCTCGACCGGGACCCGCCCGAGCGCCACGCCGGCGAGGAGCGCGGCGCCGCGGGCGTTGGCCCGGATCGGGTGCTCGACGCGGCGCACGGGCCGGTCGAGCACGTCGGCGTGGATCTGCGCCCACACCGCCGACACGCCACCGCCACCGATCACGTTGATCCACGGGAAGGGCCGGCCGCAGAACCGCTCGACGCAGCCGAGCAGCCAGCGCGAGTTGAGCGCCACGCCCTCGAGGACGGCGCGCACCATGTCGGCCCGGTCGGTGCGGAGCGACACGTTGTGCCAGCCCGCCCGGATCGTGTGGTCGTCCACCGGCGTGCGCTCGCCGTTCAGCCACGGCGTGAACACCACGCCGTTCGCGCCCGGCGGGCTCGACGCCGCGACCCGGTCGATGCGGGCGAAGACGTCGTCGGGCGCCGGCCCGGTCGACAGCTCGTCATCCGGGTGGAGGACCTGGTCGCGCAGCCAGTTGAGGCACGCGCCCGCGGTCTCCTGCTCGTTGGCCACGAAGTAGCGCCCGGGCAGCGGCGCGGGCAGCGACGCCACGCCGCGCATGAGGTCGGTCTTCTTGAACGGGACGTGGCAGGTCAGCCACGACGACGTGCCGAGGTAGAGGTGGCCCTCGAAGTCGTCGACCGCGCCGGAGCCGATCGTCGCCGACTGCACGTCGGGCGTGCCGCCGATCACCGGCACGCCCGGGTCGATCCCGAGCTCGGCCGCGGCCCGGGCGGTCACGAAGCCGACGACGGACGTGGCCGGCACGAGGTCGGGCAGCCACTCGCGGCGCAGGCCGGCGATGTCCAGCAGCTCGGGGGCGTACGTGACGTGCGACGGGTCGCGGTTGTCCGTGACCCAGTGGACGACGATCGAGTCGTAGGTGGCGACGCACTCGCCGGTGAGCCGGAGGTTCAGCCAGTCCTTCGGCTCGAGGTACTTCCAGGTCGAGGCCGACAGCTCGGGCCGGTTGCGGCGCAGCCACAGGATGTGGGCGAGCGGGTCCTTGCCGGACAGCGACGGCGCGCCGCCGGTGAGCTGGATCCACCGGCGCAGCTGGCGCGGGTCGTAGCCCTGCATGCGGAAGCGCCCGCCGAGGGACGCCACGTCCTCGGCACCCCGCGAATCCATCCAGATGAGCGAGTCGGCGAGCGGCTCGCCGTCGCGGTCGATCGCCACGGTGCCCGACCACTGCGACGTGACCGACACGGCCGCCGGGCGCACCGGCAGCGATCCCCGCTCCCGGAGGCGGCGAGCGCCGGCGACGACGCCGGACCACCAGTCCGCCGGGCGCTGCTCGGCGCCGCCCCCGTCGGAGAGCAGGAGGTCGACGGGCTGGAACTCGCCGTCCAGGAACCGCCCCTCGAGGGTGAACACGGCGACCTTCGGGCCCGACGTCCCGAGGTCGATCGTCAGCACGAGGTCGTCGTCGGGCGGCGCAGCGGCGTCGGGAGGCGGAGCGGCGTCGGGCAGAGCGGGGTCGTCCGGCATCGGCGCCGACCCTAACCCCGGCGCGCGTTCACGACCTCCGAGCGACGCTGGCGGGCGTTCATGTCATCTCCTGCTGTTTCATGTTGTCTCCGATCCCTCGATGCGCCAGACTCGGCGTCCATGGGGACCGGGAGGAGGCGGCGGACGGGAGGTGCGGCGCGGGCGCTGCCGACGGCGATGGCGGTCGTCACCGTCACCCTCGCCGTGGTGGCGGTCGGCTGCGCGGCGGATCGACGTGGGGACGGCCTGTCGCCGATGGGCGATCCGGCGGCGCCGACGACGCCGACGACCACGACCGCACGGACCGGGGCGGCCGGCCCCGCTGGACCCGACCGGGCAGCGGATCCCGGCGACGGGCCCCCGAGCGGCTCGGCCACCACCGACCCGGTCGACCCGAGCACGAGCGCCGTCGCCCGGGCTCCGGTGGACGAGCTGCTGGCCCGCTACGACCGCGCGCTCACCGCGATCGC
>JAEVZA010000035.1 GCA_023392475.1 Actinomycetes bacterium
GGTGCGGGCCGCGCCGACCGCCACCACCGAGCCCCTGGCGCCGATCGGCGCGGCGCGCCGGCGGATCGCCCGCCGCTCACCGGTGCGCCTCGCCCGCGGCGCGGTCGAGGGCACGGTCGACGCCACCGACCAGGTGCTCCGGGCCCCCGGCGCCGTCACCGTCGTCGACGGCTACAACGTGTCCATGCAGGGCTGGCCGGCGCTCGGCAAGTCCGCGCAGCGTGAGCGGCTCGTGGCCCTGCTCGCCGACGTGGCGAACCGCACGGGCGCGGAGGTGCACGTCGTGTTCGACGGCGACGACGACGGCCGCCGACCGGTCGTGTCGGCGCCGCTCCCGGTCCGCGTGCACTTCACGGCCGCGGGCGTCGAGGCCGACGACGTCGTGATCGACATGGTCGGGCGCCTGCCGGCGGACCGACCGGTGGTGGTCGTCAGCTCCGACCGGCGCGTCCAGCGCGGGGCGCGCGAGCGCGGCGGGAACGTCGTCCCGTCGGGGTCGCTGCTGGAGTGGGCCCGACCCTGACCGGGTCGCCGCCCGTGCGGGCGGTCGCGGCCGTCGTCGGGGGCGCCTCGGGCACCCGCTGGATCTCGCCCGGATCGGCGAGGCCGACGAGGACGGGCTCGCGGGAGTCGACGGAGTGGCGCAGGACGTCGAGCACCTGGCCGACGGGCCCGCTCCACGGCGTCTCGTCGACCTGCGGGCGCACGGCGCCGATCGCGGCGGCGATGCGCCGCGCCTCCGACGGCCGGAGCACGCACGGCAAGGCCGCGGCGTGCTCCCACCACGAGACGAGCCCGGCGAGGGTGGGCTGCTTGACCGGCGTGCGAGCGACGCCCACGGCGATGTCGACCGACGGCTGCAGGGTGACCCAGGTCGAGCCGCCGTCCCGGTGGGCGAGCAGCTCGGCGACCCGTGCGGGCTTGGATCGGAGGACCACCCCCGGCGCGAAGCGCTCGGGGTCGGCCGTCGGCGGCGTCTCCGCGGCGGTGACCCACGCGGCGGCGCGGTCGGCGCCCGCCCGGCGGGAGGTGGCGTACGCGGCGAAGAGCACGGCGGCGAGGACGTCGGCGGTGGCCTCGTCGCGGATCCGGATGGTGGTCGCCGTCGTGACGACCGCCCGCTCGGGTCGACCGGCGGGGTGGACGACCGTGGGCTCGGGCTCGCGCTCGCGCTCGCGCTCGGGCTCGGGTTCGGGCGGCGGCGGGGGAGCGGCGACCCGGGTCGCGGCCGCGACGATCACATCCCGGTGCTCGACGGCCGGCTCCTCGGACGGCACGGCGGTGGGCTCCTCGACCGGGTCGTCGTCGACGGGAGGGAGCGGCTGCACGATGTGCGACCAGTTCTCGATGGCCATGGTGACGGCGACGAGCGCACCCATGCTCGCGAGCAGCGCGGCGGCGCCGAGGAGCGCGGTCATGGCGCGGGCCGTCCCGGCTGGTCGCCGGTGCGACGTCGGACCGGGTGCAACATCGGTGGGTCCTCCTGGGTCGACGTGCCGTCGTTCCCCGGATCTGTTGTCGGACGACCGCGCCGAAAACTGAGCCCGCCCCCCTCGCCCGCCCCCGCCTCGCCCGCCCCCGCCTCGCCCGGCCCGGATCGCGGGCCGGATCGCGTTCTGACGATTGTTCGTGCTGCCTGGCAGCGCGGATCGTCATGGGAACGCGGGAGCGACGTGGACGGGTGGCTGTCAGAGGTCGTCCGTACGGTGCGGCACATGGAGCACGTGATCCGCATCGATTGCGACGACTGCGAGCACCGGAGCACACATGTGTGCGACGACTGCCTCGTCACCTTCCTCTGCGCGAAGGAGGAGGACGGCGCGGTCGTCATCCCGCTCGACGAGGTGCGCGCCGTCCGGCTGCTGCAGGACGCCGGCCTCGCTCCGCAGGTGCGCCACCGCCGCCGGGTCGGCTGACGCTCCACGCCACGGGTGGGCCAGCATGGGGGCGTGCGGAGCCTCCGTGAGCGCGTCATCGCCCGGGGACGGGTCAACGGCCTGGACGCCGTCGGCACCTGCTCCGCCGAGCCGTTCCTCGACGCCCGCCACGCCCTGGAGGACCGCCGCGAGCAGGGCCTGCACGGCGGGATGGCCTTCACCTACCGCAACCCCGAGCGCTCCACGGATCCGTCGCGCACCATGCCGGGTGCGAGGTCGTTGGTGGTCGCCGCCCGGCGCTACCCGAGCGACGTGCCGAATCGTGCCGCCGATCCCGCCGCGCCGCGTGGCCGCGTCGCCCGGTACGCCACCGAGGACCACTACGCCGCGCTGCGCGAGGGCCTCGCCGCCGTGGCGCTGGAGCTGACCAACGCCGGCTTCCGGGCGATGGTGCTCGCGGACGACAACTCGCTCGTCGACCGCGCCGCCGCCCACCGCGCCGGCCTCGGCTGGTACGGGAAGAGCTCGAACCTGCTGCTGCCCGGCCGGGGGAGCTGGTTCGTCCTCGGCTCGGTGCTCACCGACGCGCGGCTCGAGCCGTCGGGCGGCCCCGTCGAGGACGGCTGCGGCACGTGCCGCCGCTGCCTCGACGGCTGCCCCACCGGAGCGATCGTGGCGGAGGGCGTCGTCGACGCCGGCCGGTGCCTGTCGTGGCACCTCCAGGTGCCCGGTCCGTTCCCGCGGGAGTACCGCGCCGCGCTCGGCGACCGCATGTACGGCTGCGACGAGTGCCAGGAGGTGTGCCCGCCCAACCGACGCGCCGACGCCCGGGGTGAGGGCGCCGATCCGGCGCCGCCGCCCGAACCGGACCGGGACGTCGACGTCCTCCGCCTGCTCGAGGCGGCGGACGACGAGGTGCTCGCCACGGCGGACCGCTGGTACGTCCCCGGACGGGACCCGCGCCACGTGCGCCGCAACGCCCTCGTCGTCCTCGGCAACACCGCCGACGGCGCGTCGCCCCGGGTCGAGTCCGTGCTGCGCTCCCACCTCCGGTCGGAGGACGACCTCGTGTGCGGCCACGCCGCCTGGGCCGCGCTGCGCCTCGGGCGGACCGACCTGCTCGACGAGCCGGACGTCGCCGCTCGGGCGCCCGTCCGCGAGGAGCTGGGTGCCGGGACGGCCGCCCGGGCCTGACCGGGCCGGAGCGGTGTTGGTCCGGGGGTGCTCGTCCGGGCGAAGATGGGGCGCCATGCCCGACCGCCCCGACGCCCCCCAGACCGCGGCCGAGGCGCGGGCGGAGGTCGAGGCCCGCCGCTCCGAGGACCGGGCCGCGCGCGAGGCGGTGTTCACCGAGCGCTACGGCGGCGAGGCGCCGGGGCGGGCCATCCTCGTCGCCTCGTGGATCTCGACGGCGGTGCTGGCCCTGGCCACCGTCGCCGCCGTCGTGGCCCCCGACGCGTTCGACGGCGCCTTCCTCGTCGTCGCCCTCGTCTACTTCCTCGGCGGCTCGGCGCTCTTCGCCGTCGACGTCGTGCTCGCTGCCCTCCGCAGCCGCGACTCGGCGATGGGCATGGGTGGGCTCTTCTTCCTCGCCGGTTCGGCGCCGCGGTCGGTGCAGCAGCACCTGATCACGTCGATGGTCCTGCAGATCGTCGTCGCGCTCGTGGGTGCCGGCATCGGCTTCGCCCGCCTCCAGGGCAAGGAGGTCAACGCGCTGGCGTTCGGCGTCCTGGCACCGGTCGTGGGGCTCGCGCTCTGCGGGCTGTGGGGCGTGCGCCACGGCCTGTTCCCCGACCGCCAGGTACCCGCCGATCCCGACCGGGGGCGCGCCCGTGGCCGATGAGGGGCGCGGCGAGATCGACGTCCCCGCGCCGGTCGCCGAGGTGTGGGACGTCGTCTGCGACGTCGAGGCGTACCCGACCTGGATGGGCGACATCCGCCACGCCGCGGTCCTGGAGCGCGACGCCGACGGCCGCGCGTCGGTCGTCGAGTTCCGCGTCGGCGGGTTCGGCGTGACGGCGGGCTACACGCTCGCCTACACGTACGAGGAGCACGAGCGGGTCAGCTGGGAGCTCGTCCGCAGCAACGAGCTGCGCCGGATGGACGGCGAGTACCGCTTCACGGAGCGGGGCGGCGACGGCGACCCGTCCACCCACGTGACCTACCTGCTGCAGGTCGACCTCAAGATCCCGGTCCTGCGCATGGTCAAGCGGCGCGCCGAGAAGCTGATCATCCACCACGCGCTCACGGGGCTGCGGGACCGGGTGACCGGCGGGTGAGGGTCCTCCTCCTCACCGGCAAGGGCGGCGTGGGCAAGACCACCACCGCCGCCGCGACCGCCCTCCGGCTCGCCGACGCGGGCCACCGCGTGGTGGTCACCTCCGCGGATCCCGCCCACTCGCTCGCCGACTCGTTCGGCACGGACCTCGGGCCGACGCCCACCGAGATCGCGCCGCGGTGCCTCGCCCAGCAGCTCGACGCCCGGGAGCGGTTCGAGGAGAGCTGGTCGGACATCCGCGACTGGTTGCTGTCGGTGTTCGAGTGGGCCGGCGTCGAGGCGGTCGAGGCCGAGGAGCTCTCGGTCCTGCCCGGGCTCGACGAGCTGTTCGCCCTCACCGAGATCCAGACGCTGTGCGCGTCGGGCGAGCACGACGTCGTCGTCGTGGACTGCGCGCCGACCGCGGAGACGATCCGCCTGCTCTCGCTGCCGGAGGTGCTCGGCTGGTACATGGACCGGCTGTTCCCCGCGTCGCGCCGCCTGCACCGCGTCGTCGGCCCGGCGCTGTCGCGCCTCACCCGCCTGCCGGTCGCCGACGACCAGGTGTTCGCCGCCGGCCAGCGCTTCTACGACCAGCTCGACGCCGTGCACCGGATCCTCGCCGATCCGGCGATCACGTCGGCCCGGCTGGTGGTCAACCCCGAGCGGATGGTCGTGGCCGAGGCCCGGCGCACCTACACCCAGCTGTCGCTGTTCGGGTACCACGTCGACGCCGTCGTGGTGAACCGCGTGCTGCCCGACGAGGTCGACGACCCGTGGTTCGACGGGTGGCGCGCCACCCAGGCGGAGCACCTCGCCTCGATCGAGGAGGGGTTCGCCCCCGTGCCGGTGCTGCGCTCGCACCTCGCGCCCACCGAGGTCGTCGGTCCCGACGCGCTGCGCGCCGTCGCCGCCGACCTCTGGTCCGAGCACGACCCGGTGGCCCGGCTCGTCGCCGGCCGGCCGCTGCGGGTCGACCGCGAGGCCGACGGCTTCGTGCTCACCGTGCAGCTGCCGTTCGCCGACCGCGGCGACGTCGACGTGACGCGCTCGGGCGACGACCTGTTCATCACCGTCGGCCCGCACCGGCGGTCGCTGGCCCTGCCGGAGGCGCTCCGGCGCCGCGACGTCACGTCCGCCCGCGTCGCCGACGGAGCGCTCCGCGTGGGGTTCGCGGAGCGGCCATGATGTCCGGGTGAACGAGGACCGCGCCGCCGAGGGCGTCGACCACCTGCAGCGGGCCGCCCGCGAGGTGGTCGCCGCCGCCCGCTCGTTCCTCGACGTGGTCGAGGAGCTCGTCGAGGACCGTGCCGCCCTCGAGGAGGTGTCGGCCGCGGTCTCGGGCGTCGCCGGCGTGCTCGGCCAGGCCGTCCGCCGGGGCCTCGACGGTCGGCCGGCGCCGTGGGAGGCCGCGGCGTGGGGCGGCCCCCCGTTCGAGGAGACGGTCGACGTCACGGTCGACGTCACGGACGATGCCGCGAGCGACGACCCGGCCGCGGACCGACCCACCGGACCCGCCGTCCCCGTCGCGGACGACGGCGACACGGAGCCCTGGGCGGCCACGCTCGTCACGCCGGAGCGCCCCGATCGACGCCCCGCCACGAGCGGTCCGGCGCCCGCCGACGCCACGAACGGCGCCGATCGCGCCGACGGCGCCGTGCGGCCCGGGTCGCGGGTCCGTCGCATCGTGGTGGACTGATTCCTCACCCACCCCCGCCCATCGGCCGACAGGAACGGTGGAGCCATGAGACTCGTACGGATCGACGGCCTGACCTCGGGCGACAGGGCGCTGGAGCTGCACCGGCGCCTGACGGTGCTGATCGGCGCCCCCACCGAGGTGCGGGCGCTGCTGAGCGCCACGTTCCACGCGCTCGTCGACGGCTCGCCGCCGCCGCTCGGCGGCACGATCGAGGCGGGCGGGGTGCGCACCGACCTCGACCGCGGGGCGCTCGACCTCATCGGCGCCCGTGCACCGGTCGACAACGTCCTCGACCTGGACACGCCGGCGCCGCTGCGACCCACCACGCCCGTCCGGCCCACGCCCCAGCGGCGCGCCGGTGACCTCGGTCCGCACGTCGAGATGCAGACCACGATGGAACCGATCGCCGCGCCCCGACCGGAGGTGCCCGGGCTGCACGGCGAGCCGGTCGCGCCCGTGGAGGTGCCCGACCCGGCGCGCAGCACCCGCGAGCTCGCCGAGCGCGAGCTCGCCGAGCTGCGCGTCGAGCTGCGGTCGGTGAGCGGGGAGCGCACGGTGCTCGCCCGGCGCATGGACGAGACGCGCGCG
>JAEVZA010000012.1 GCA_023392475.1 Actinomycetes bacterium
CCGCGAGCCCGGCCAGCCCGGCACCGCCGATGGCGGCGAGCGCACGGCGCCGGTCCGGGTGCGCCGTCCCGCCGGGCTCCTCGTCCGGTCCATCCCGTCGTTCCATGCCGCGATCGTGCCCCGCGGACCCGGGAGCGCGCCGGGAACCGGCCGAGCATCCGCCGAGGGCCCGGGGGCTCCGCTTCGGTATCGTCCCCGGCACCACCGGCACCACCGGCACGGAGCGAGGGGGAACGCGATGCCGCACATCGACCTTCCGGAGGGAGCGCCCGGGATCCGCGGGCCGATGCAGTTCCGGCCCGAGACCTCGGCGCCCATCAACATGCTCGTGGAGGCGCTGCTGCGCACCGACGAGGGGCTGACGCGCGGCGAGCGCGAGCTGATCGCGTCGTACGTGTCGTCGCTGAACGACTGCCACTACTGCACGACGTCGCACGGGGCCTACGCGGCGCGGCAGCTGGACGGCGGCTACGAGGTGGTCGACGGGGTGCGTGCCGACGTCGACGGCGCACCGGTCGACGACAAGCTGCGCGCCCTCCTGCGCATCGCGGCCGCGGTGCAGCGCGGCGGCAAGCACGTGACCGATGCCGACGTGGCCGCGGCCAGGAAGCTCGGCGCGACCGACCTCGAGATCCACGACACCGTGCTGATCGCCGCGGTGTTCTGCATGTGCAACCGCTACGTCGACGGGTTGGCCACGTGGGCGCCGACGGACCAGGAATCCTACGAGCGGCGGGCGGACATGATCGTCGAGCACGGGTACGTGGCGCTCAACGCCGCCCTCGCCGCCGGCACACCCCCACCCACCTGAGCGCACCGGGGATATAGGGGTCCTCACGGACGCTCAGCGTCCGCCGGCACCCTCAGATCCGTGGGCGACCGGCGATTCGGCCCGTCGACGACCCGATCAGAGCGATCCGGGCGGGTGGGCGGCGGCCCAGAGCAGCCACCCGATGAGCTGGCCGATCGTGCGGCCCACGGTCTCCTGCGCCTCCGGCGTGCACGCTGACACGCCCATGGCGACGGCGGCGACGACGACCGACGTGACGACGAACCCGATCCTGCGCATGGCGGCACTCCCCCGTTCGGTGCTGACCTCGATGACCCTACGGACGGGCACCTCGCCGCACAGGAGTGAAATCTCACCGACTGCGCCGATGCACACGACGACACGGGGGAAAGAGGGGTCCTCGATCTCGTGCTGCGGGCTCAGAGCGCCGCGGGTCCGGCCAGCGGTGCGCGACGACGCGGACGTCGACGATCAGGGACGCCGGGGAGCCCCTCCTCGGTATCCTCCGGCGGGTGGAGCGCCTGCTCGGACGGGACGCGGAGTTCGCAGCCGGATGTGCCGCCCTGGACACGGTCGCGAACGGGCTTGGACGGCTCCTCGTCATCTCCGGCGAGGCGGACATCGGCAAGACCCGCCTGGCCGAGGAGCTGCTCGGCCACGCCCGGTCCGCGGGGATCGCCAGCGCGTGGGGCGCCGTCTGGCCGGAGCTCGGCGCGCCGCCGATGTGGCCGTGGCCCGAGCTCCTCGACCAGCTCGGCCGCCCCGACGGTGCCGCCCGGGCCGATGCGGACCGCGGCGGGGCGTCCGAGGCCGACGGGCGCGGCCTCGAGCACGAGCGGTTCGCAAGCTTCCGGGGCATGGTCGACCGGCTCCGGGCCGCCACCTCCGCCCGACCCGCGCTCGTCGTCATCGACGACGCCCACGCCGCCGGCGCCGACACCCTCGACCTCACGCGGATGGTGGCCCGGGCCGTGCGCGGGATGCCGGTGCTCCTCGTCGTCACCCACCGGGACACCCCCGACGTCCCGGGCGACACGCTGGCGTCGCTGGCCGAGCTCGGCCGCGAGGGCCTCACGCTCCGGCTCCCCCGGTTCCGCCCCGACGAGGTCGCCGAGTACGCGAGGGACTGGGCGGCCGAGCGCGACCGCCTCCTCTCGGACGAGGAGGCGGACCGGCTCACGCACCTCACGGGCGGCCTGCCGCTCCTCCTGCACGAGGTGCTGGCGTCGCTCGACTCCGGCACCGACGACATCGTCCAGCGCGTCGCGCGCAACGTGCTCGACCTGCGGTTGACGGGCGTCAGCCACGCGACCAGGTCCACCCTCGCGGTCATCGCCGCCCTCGGCACGGGGGCCACCGCGGCGGAGGTCATGCAGCTCGCGGACGTCGCCGCGGACGACCTGGCCATGGCCCGCACCGAGGCGATCAAGGCGGGTGTCCTCGTCGACGACCTCGGCCAGTTCACGTTCACCCACGAGCTCGGTCGGGACGCGCTCATCGGCGACCTCGACGAGCAGCGGCTCGCCGACCTGTACGCGGCGGCCTCGGACCTCCTCGGGACCGACGCCGCACCGACGTCGGGCGACGCCGTGCGGCGCGCCCGCTACGCGCTCGCCGCCGCCGAGGCGGGGCGGCTGGAGGACGGGCAGGTCGTCGAGATCGCGATGGCGGCCAGCGAGGCCCTCGCGAGCGGCTTCGCCTTCCACGACGCGGCGATGCTCCTCGGACGCGCCCAGTCGACGATCGAGCGGCGGGGCGGCACACCACCGCCTTCACTGCTCCTCGCCCGGGCCCGGGCGACGCTGTCATCCGGCCGTCTGTCGGACGCACGGCCGCTGTTCCGGGCGGCCGTCGACGCCGCGATCGCGGCCGAGGAGCCCGAGGTCGTCGCGGAGTCGGCGCTCGGGCTCGGCGGGGTGTGGGTGCACGAGCACCGGACGCAGCCCGACAGCGACGCCTACCTCCTCACCCTGCAGCGGGCCCTGGCGGCGGTGTCGCACGTGCCGCCGCTCGCCGCCCGCGTCGCGACGCGGCTCGAGGCCGAGCGCGTCTACCGGGGCGTGGGCTCGGTGGACGACGTGCGCCGCGCCGCCGCCCTGGTCGACGAGCGCTGCGACGAGCGCGCCCGGGCGGAGGCGGCGTCGCTGCTGCACCACGTGCTGCTCGGTCCGGAGCACGGCGCGGAGCGTCGCCGGCTCGCGGCGTCCATCGTGGAGCTCGCCGCGGCGGCGGGCGACGGCTTCGCCACGGTGATGGGCACGTTGTGGCGGACGGTCGACCTCTACCTCGACGGCGATCCGCGCGCGGAGCGCTCGCTCGCCGAGCTGCGGGCCCGCACGGAGGCGGTGCCGGTCCAATCGGCCTGCGTCGTCGTCGGCGAGATCGACGTGATGCGGCACCTGCGAGCGGGTCGCTTCGCCGACGCCGAGGCCGCGGCCGCGGCGTGC
Organism: Actinomycetes bacterium; assembly: GCA_023392475.1. Lineage (GTDB taxonomy): Bacteria > Actinomycetota > Acidimicrobiia > Acidimicrobiales > Microtrichaceae > JAEVZA01. The sequence continues at coordinate 3,238 of JAEVZA010000012.1, forward strand.
CTGGAGTCGGGGCTCGCCGTCGGCGACGCGGACGCTCCCGCGTGGTACGGCGGCCAGATCCTCGTCCTCCGCTGGTTCCAGGGCCGCGAGATCGAGCTGCTGGACACGGCGCGCGAGCTGGCGCGGGACCCGTCGCTCCCCGACATGAACCGGCTGTACCCCGCGGTCGCCGCCACCATCGCGGCCGGCGCCGGCGAGCAGGACGAGGCCCGGTCCTGGCTCGCGCAGGTGCGGGGCACGGGCCTGCAGGACGTCCCGTCATCGAGCATGTGGATGATGACGATGGCGGCGGTCGTCGACGCCGCGTCGCAGATCGGCGACGCCGACCTGGCCGCCGAGGCGTACGACGTGCTGCGTCCCTTCGCCGCGCTGCCGATCATGGGCTCGCTCGCGGTGTGCTGCCTCGGCTCGGCCGAGTGGTCGCTCGGGATCGCCGCGGCGGCGACGGGCGACCTCGACGCCGCGTGCGACCACCTCGACGAGGCGCGGCGGGCGAACGCCGAGCTGGGCAACCGCCCGATGTCCGCCATCTCGACCGCCGACGCCGCGCTCGTGCGCCTCCGTCGTGCGGCGCCCGGCGACGCGGAGGAGGCGGAGGTCCTCCTCGCGACGGCGATCCGGCTCGGGGAGGACCTGGGCCTCGAGCGGCGGGCCGCGGCGTGGCAGCAGCGGCTCGACGACCTCGACCGCGCCGCCGAGGTCGTCGAGGCGGGGTCGTTCCGGCGCCGGCACCAGAGCTGGGAGCTCCGGGCCAAGGGCGGCACGGCGGTCGTCCCCGACTCCCTCGGGGCCCGCTACCTCGCGGAGCTCCTGAGCTCCCCCCGCCGCGACATCGCGGCGGAGGACCTCGCCGGGGCCGGTGCGGGCGGCACCGACCAGCCGGTCCTCGACGGTGCCGCGGCGTCGGCGTACCGACGCCGGGTGACCGAGCTGCGGGCGGACATCGAGGAGGCGGACCGGCTCGGCGACGACGACCGGGCGTCCGGCCACCGCCTCGAGCTCGACGTGCTCGTCGCCGAGATCGAGCGCAGCGTCGGGATCGACGGACGTGCACGGTCGTTCGCGACGAGCGCCGAGCGCGCCCGGACGTCGGTGCAGAAGGCGCTCCGCCGCACCATCACGGCGATCTCGGCGGACGCGCCGGCGCTCGGCGGTGCGCTCCGCCTCTCGGTCGCGACCGGGCGCTTCTGCCGCTTCGACCCGATCGGCCTCCCGGAGGACTGGGACGTCCACCGCTGAGGCCGGTCGTGCCGTCGCGTGGCACGCGGACGTCACGCACTCAGGTTGAGGCACCGATCCGCGCGTGGTCGGTGCCGCCTGGAGGCCCCCATGCCGACCGATCGACCGGCCGACCCACGGCTCCCGCGCCGCAGGGCACGCCGTCCGCACGACACCGCCACCCGCAACGGGCCACGGGGCAGCTGGCGGCTCGCCGTCGCGGTCACGTGCCTCGCGCTCGTCGCCACCGCGGTCGTCGCGTGCGCCCCGCAGCAGCCGGCGAAGGCGCCGGATCCGAACAACATCGCCAACCTCACCGACGCCCAGGTCGACGCCCGCCTCGTCGACGCGCTGCCCGACCTGCAGGCCGCGTTCAGCGACCAGAAGATCCTCGCCGGCGTCCCGGCCGAGAACCAGGCCGCCGTCCGGGACCTCGTGGCCAAGATGGGCACGGAGGACGGTCGGGCCGTGCTCATCAAGGAGCTGCGCGATGCCGCCGCGACCCAGACCGGCGGCTTCAAGCAGGCCCGGGAGAAGTTCGCAGGGGGCGTCCTCGACACCGTGATCGGCCTCTCCGGCGGCACGAGCCAGACGCCCACGCTCCACGGCACCCGCGACGGCATCCCGGCGACGACCGGGGTCTCGTTCGGCTTCGAGTCGACGTCGGGCAACTGCAGCGCCCCCGGCGGCACCGGCACCCTCGCCGCGCCCGCCAACCTCGTGCCCGACCAGCTGCTCACGCCCGAGCACGACGTGTACGCGGTCCTGCAGCCCGGCTTCATCGGCACCGTCTTCATCCCGGCGCACCTCACCCCGGCGGGCGCGCCCACGATCGCCGGCGACAGCGGCGTCGAGTTCCGCACCGGCGCGAACGGGCAGCAGCAGATGCACGTCCGGGTGGACATCCAGGACGTCAACAAGGGCTTCCCGGTCCAGGCGCTGTACCCGATCTTCCACGTCCGCCCGGTCGGCGGCACGGCGGCGACGGAGACCCAGGTCGCCCCGGTCGACGGCAACATCTACTGCTACGCCGGCGACGGCGAGGGCACGAACCGCGGCTACTTCGACGGCTGGCTGCCCGTGAGCTCCGCCGAGCCCGGCTACCAGGTGATCGCCGAGGTCGTGGAGAACGAGTTCTACTTCCGGCTCGGCGGCCCGCACCCGGACCTCCTGCTATCGGCGGCCGGCCCGCAGTTCTTCGCCGGCGCCGACCGCTCCACGGTCCACATCGGCGACGCCCCGGTGACCACGGCGCAGCCGATCAGCCACTCGGTCGGCGCGTTCGCCTCCGCGCAGCCCGACCCCGGCGACGGCAGCCCGAACGTGCTGACGGACCAGAACGGCGTCCCCAGCGACGACATCGAGTCCGCCGTCAGCGGGCTGCTCGAGGGGGCGGTCGCCGGCGGCCTGTCGGACAACCTCTCCGGGATGCTCGCCACCTACATCCTCCTGGACGTGTGGGGCAGCCCGAGCTCCCGGCCCGACGTCACCGTCGACATGAAGTACGTCGACCCCCACACCGCGTTCCCCGACGTGACCGACGAGCCGGCCGGAGCGAGCGGCGCCATCGAGGCGAACATCCACGCCGAGGCCAACGCGGACATCGGCATGCAGGTGCTCGCCACCCCGTGCTTCGGCCTCTCCCTCAACGTGAAGCTCGACGCGAAGGTCGACATCTGGGCCGACTCGGGCGGGAACGACACGTCGATCGTGCCGAAGTACCGCGTGTCGGTCACCCCGGACACCGACGTCGACATGCCCTGGTACGACTGGCTGCTGCCCGACTGCATCGCCGGCTACGGCCTCCTCAGCTGGAAGGCGCCCGGCGCCGTCACCGACGGGATCTCCGGGAAGCTGTCCGACGCCCTGGGCAACACCGGGACGATGACGAAGCTGCTCGCCGGCTTCGACCTGAACACCTACCTGCCCGACCTCTCGATCGACCCGATCACGATCGGCAACACCACCACCGGCAGCGCGCTCATGAAGCCGGTCGTCACGAACCTGGACAACGCGTGGTGCGGGGCGAGCGGCGCGCCGCCCGGCTGCACCAGGGACCAGGACCTCCTCGGGAGCAACGGCGTGTCGGTCGCGGCGGACGCGTCGCTGGTGTCGAGCCTCGGCCAGGCGCTCGGCGGCCCGTTGGGCGGGAGGTTCCCGAACGTGTTCGCGCCGTCCCGCGGCGCGGCGTCCGTCGACAACCTCGTCACGTCGCACCGGGACGCCGGCGGGACGGTGTCCGGCCTCGGCGTCGTCGTCGACCCGCGGCTCGTGAACCTGGCGCTCCGCGCCCTCGCGCAGGGCACGCCGAGCGGCACGACGACGAACGGCCTGATCGACATCAAGGGCTACCAGACGCCGATCGACGCCTTCTCCGTCAGCCTCCGACCCGAGGTCGCGCCGATCATGCTCGGCAACACGTCGGCGTTCGGGCAGGGGACGTCCTCGCCGACCGTCCGTGCCGCGGCGCCCGACGTGCGGCTCGACCTCAAGACGTCGCCGACGGACCAGAAGTCGATCCGCTACTCCGTCGCCGCGACGGTGGACGCGGGCGCCCACTTCGATCCGCCCACCGGCGCGCTCGCGCCGACGCTCGACTCCCCGATCGTCGACATCCAGACGACCGGCGGCTGCCAGGTCAACTACACGACCTCGTACGCGACCTCGTACCTGTTCTGCGGCCGGGGCTCGGGCGGCAACGGCGGCAACGACATCTCGTCGGTCACCGACATCCTCGACCTGATCGCCAACTCCGTCGTGGGGCCGGTGGTCACGGACGCCGTCGGCAGCATCGGGCTCCCGTCGCTCGACGGCGTGCTCCCGAACGTCCACTTCGCCCTGTCGAACGTGCGGTTCGCGGAGCGAGGCAGCTTCCTCACCGCCTACGCCGACATCCGGCCGGCGCCGATGATCAAGCTCGTCGGCAGCACCGCCGGCTACGGCGGCGACGACGACACCGTGCGGTTCTTCGCGGTGCCGTACAACATCGACATCGTGAACACCCCCACCCAGTACCAGTGGGAGATCACCGACGCCGTGGCGAACAAGGCGGTGCCGTTCTCGTACGTGCAGGGCGCCGGGAAGTCCGCGGTGCAGTTCCCGTCGGCGGCGTTCCAGGTGAACAACCAGACGGACCTGCGCAAGACGGTGCACGGGAAGCTGACGCTCGACCAGGCCGCGCTCCACGTGGTCGGCAACGCCGACTTCAGCTGGACGAAGGCTACGCCGGTCCCGCCGTCGAACTGCCCGCTGCCGGGTCCGTCGCCGACGCTGCTGCGCTCCAACCTCAACCAGCTGCCCGGCGGCGTCGGCAACCAGGGCTCGATCGGCGTGATCGGCTGCTGACCGCCCGTCGCCGCGCCGGTCCGGCACGGGTCGCCGACCCCGGCTCGCCATCGCCCGGTGACCCGTGCCCAGCACGTCGGCCCGGAGCCCGTCCGACCGGGCGCGAAGAATCCCCTGCAGGTGCAGGGGATTCCAGCGAGCACCCCCAACGGGATTCGAACCCGTGCCGCCACCTTGAGAGGGTGGTGTCCTAGGCCGCTAGACGATGGGGGCTGGTCACGTGACGTTCCCGCGGGAACGCCGACGATCTTGTCGGTTGCGCTCGGGGGGGAGGACTCGAACCCCCAATAACTGGACCAGAACCAGTTGTGTTGCCGATTACACCACCCCCGAAAGGTGGAGCTGGCCCCGCGGGGCGCCCGGGCACTCTAGCCGAGCCGCGCGCCGGGCTGAGAATCCGGATCCGCTCCCCCGCCCGCCCGACTGAGACGCCTCCCGGCGTCACCGGTACCCTCGTGCCGCAGGCGGTGTGGGGAGGTCAGGGATGGGGCGGGACTCGGCGACGGCACGTGCTCCTCGGCGCGCGCCCGTCGCCGTCGCGGCCGTCCTCGTCGTCACCCTCGCTGCGTGCACGGTCGCCGCGCCGCCCGGTCCGCACGGCCCAGCGCCCGGCGCCGACTGGCCCGACCCCCCGTCGCACGACCCCGCGCTGATCTCCCGGTCGATCCTCCCGCCCGGCAACGGCGGCATCTCCGGACCCACCGCCGTCCACCTCGACGACCAGCGCCGCATGTACGACCGCCTCGACGACGCCGTCGCCGACGGCACCTTCGGCGACGGCGACCTCGGCACCTTCTACAAGGGCGCCGGCCTCGGCACCGAGGCCACCGTCCGCACCGACCGTCCGGCCCCCGGCGTCCGCATCGACTGGGACCGCTTCGGCGTCCCCCGCATCAGCGGCACCACCACCGAGCAGGTCGCGTGGGGCGCGGGGTGGGCCGTCGCCGACACCCGCCTCCTCATCGCCGAGATCGGACGCGTCCTCGGCCGCGCCGGCACGATCGAGATGGGCGGCTCCGACGACATCGTCAAGGCGCTCCAGCACATCGGCGAGCTGCCCCGCGTCGACTACACCGACGAGGAGCTGCTCGTCGGCCTCGACGCCACCGTGGCGGCGGCCGGCGCCGAGGGCCCGCGGATCCTGGCGGCGATCGACGGCTTCGTCGACGGGATCAACGGGTGGCTCGACACCCACACCTTCCCGCCCCAGCTCCTCGCGCTCGGCCTGCAGTGGCGGCACTGGACCCGGGCCGACGTCCTCGCGGTCGGGATCGTCGTCGACGACATCTTCGGCAGCGGAGGCGGCGACGAGGTCGGCAACGCCCGGGCGCTCCAGGACCTCGTCGCCCGCCTCGGCACCGCCGAGGGCCGGGCCACCTTCGACCGGTTCCGCGAGGCCGACGACCCCGGCACCACGACCCACGTCGACCAGCGCTTCCCGTACCCGCTCTACGCGTCGACCGACGGCGGCATGCCCACCGGGTCGAACGCCGTGGACCCGGCGGCGGTGGCGATGCCCGATCCGGGCGCGGAGGCCGCCGCCCCGACGACGACCCCGACCATGTCCAACTACGTCGCGCTCGCCGGGAGCCGCACGCAGTCCGGGCACCCGATCCTCGTCGGCGGCCCCCAGTCCTCCTACTTCGCCCCCGAGCTCCTGCTCGAGATGGAGCTCCACGGCGGCGGCTACGACTCCCGCGGCATCACGTTCCCGGGCCTCGGCCCCTGGGTGGTGATCGGCCGCAGCCGCACCTACGCGTGGACGGCGACCGCGGGCGGCTCCGACCTCACCGACGAGCGCATCGAGCAGCTCTGCGAGCCCGACGGCAGCGCCCCGACCCGCACGAGCACGCACTACGCCTTCGACGGGCAGTGCCTGCCGATGACGCGCCCGGACGCCGACCCGATGACGGCGTGGCGCACCGTCCACGGGCCGGTGGTCGGCCGGGCGACCGTCGGCGGACGTCCCGTCGCCATCAGCCGCCAGCGCATGAGCCGCTTCCAGACCGCGCACGCCGCGCTCGCCTTCTGGTCGCTCAACCGCGGCCTCGTCCACGGGCCGCAGGACTTCGCGCCGACGATGTCCAACGTGCCGATGAGCTTCAACTGGGTCTACGTCGACGCGGAGCACGTCGCCACGTTCCACAGCGGGTGGTACCCGATCCGGGCAGAGGGCGTCGATCCCGACCTCCCCTCCTGGGGCACCGGGCAGTGGGAGTGGAAGGGCCGGCTCGACTGGCGTCGCCAACCGCAGGTGATCGACCCGGCCAAGGGCTACGCCGTGAGCTGGAACAACCACGTCGCGCCGGGGTGGCGGGAGCCCGACAACGACTGGGACTCCGGCGTCGTCCAGCGCGTCGACCTCCTCGACCGGCGGGCGTCGCAGCTGCACGACGCCACGCCGGGCGACGTCGTCCGGGCCGTGCAGGACGCGGCGACCGTGGACGTCCGCGGGGAGCGCGTCCTGCCCGAGGTGCTGCAGGTGCTCGACGGCGCGCCGGCACCGAACGCGAAGGACGCGGCGACGAGGGACGAGCTGGCGGCGTGGGTCGCCGAGGGCGCCCACCGCCGCGACCGGAACGACGACGGCTGGTACGACGCCCACGCCGTCGCGGTGATGGACGCGCTGTGGAAGCCGCTGATCGACGCCGTGTTCCGGCCGTCGCTCGGGTCGTACCTGGACGACGAGCAGGTGCGGCGGCCGAAGTCGCTCGACAACCCGCCGTCGCAGACCGGCGGCGCGTACGCCCACGGCTGGTACGGGCTCGTCGCCTCGGACCTCGACCGCCTGCAGTCCGGCGACCCGTCCGCACCCGCCTCGTGCGGCGGCGGCGACGTGGCCGCCTGCCGGGCGAGGCTCTGGCACGCGGTCGGGGTCGCCAGGGACGCGGCCGGGCCGCTCCCCCGCCTCTCGATCTTCGAGCGCATCCGGTTCCTGCCCTACGTGTTCGACCTCGAGTCGATGCGCTGGCAGAACCGGCCGACCTTCCAGCAGGTCGTCAGCTTCGGCGACGCCTGAGCGCGGACCTCAGTTGGCGACGCGCAGCATGCGCCCGTAGCCGATCACCTGGCCGACCGACACCAGCCCCGTCTCCCGGAAGAGCTCGGGGACCGTCGGCGACGCGCCCGTCGGCGACACGTGCGCGGTCATGCCGAGCTCCTTCGCGATCCCCTCGAGCCGGCGCGAGTGGTAGCTGTCGGACACCAGCGTGATCCGATCGGCGTGCAACTTGGACAGCACCCGGTCGGCGGCGACCATCGAGTCCCAGGTGCTGTTGCCGTCGTCGACGATCGTCAGGTCGTCCTTGGGCACGCCGCGCTCGGCCAGGTACCGGTAGCCGGCGAAGGCCTCGGTGAACCGGTCGCCCGGCTGCTTGGCGCCGGTGAGCACGATCCGTGGTGCGACCCCCTGGTGGTACAGGTCGAGCGCGTGGTCGAGCCGCTGGCGGAGCACCGGCGACGGCCGACCGTCGTACTGGGCGGCGCCGAGCACGACGATGGCGTCGGTGCGCGCCCGGTCGTCGGCGCGCGACGCGCTCACCACCTGCACGAACGTCACGACGAGGTAGACGAGGAGGACCGCACCCAGCACCCCGACCAGGCGCAGGGTCCACCGCACGAACCCGCGGCGCTCAGCCACCGCCGCCCAGGTGGGCCCGAGCACCCCGGAGGCGCCGCAGCACCTCCTCGCGACCCAGGATCTCCATCGACTCGAACAGCGGCGGGCCGACCGACCGTCCGGTGACGGCCACCCGGATCGGTGCCTGGAAGCGCTTCCGGCTCGCGCCGAGCTCCTCGCACAGGGCGAAGGTGCGCTGGTGCAGCTCCGCGGCCTCCCACGGCCAGTCCGCAGCCGCGGCCACGACGGCGTCGAGCCACGCGCCCGCGTCGGGCACCATCGCCTTGTCCCACGACGCCTGGTCGACCTCCGGGTCCTCGAGGAAGAGGAAGTCGACGTAGCCGGGCACCTCGCCGAGCGTCTCCACCCGGGTCTGCACCTCGCCGGCGATGCGGCCGAACGTGCCCTCGTGGAACCGGTCGGCCCACGGCTCCGCGTCGAAGTACGGACGGGCCCGCGCCGCGAAGTGGGCGGAGCCGAGCGCGCGGATGTGCTCGGCGTTCACGAACCGCAGCTTCTTGACGTCGAAGAACGCGGACGAGTCGTTCACGTCCTCGATGCGGAACTCCGGGGGGAGCTCCGCCAGCGGGTCGAGGCGCACCTCGGTGCCGTCGGGCAGGCCCCACCCGAGGAGCGCCAGGTAGTTGACCATCGCCTCGGGGAGGTAGCCGCGGTCGCGGTAGTCGAGCAGCGACACGTCGTCGCGCCGCTTCGACAGCTTCTTCCGCCGCTCGTTCACGATGAGCGGCATGTGGGCGAAGCTGGTCGGCCCGCCGCCACCGAGCGCCTCGCGGAGCAGCAGCTGCTTCGGCGTGACGTTGATGAGGTCCTCGCCCCGGATCACGTGGGTGACGCCCATGTCCGCGTCGTCGACGGCGTTGGCCACGAAGAAGGTCGGCGACCCGTCGGCGCGGCGCAGCACGAAGTCCTCGATGTTGTCGTTCTCGAACGTGATCTCGCCGCGGATCAGGTCGGTCCAGGACGTCGAGCCCTCGGACGGGGTGCGGAACCGGACGGCGCGCCCGTCACCGGGGCCGAGGTCGCGGTCGCGATCGGCGGGGTCGTACGCCCGGCCGCCGAACTGCGCGCGATCGGCCTCCGGCACCGGGTCCGACCAGTAGGCGGCGCCCGACCCGAGGAGCCGGTCGACCGCGGCTTGGTGCGGCTCGTTGCGGGTCGACTGGAGCACCGGGTCCTCGTCCCAGTCGAGCCCCATCCACTCGAGCGCCTCGAAGATGACGTCGATCAGCTCCTGCTTCGAGCGCTCGAGATCGGTGTCCTCGACGCGGAGCAGGAAGCTCCCGCCGAGGTGCCGGGCGGTGAGCCAGTTGAAGAGCGCGGCGCGGGCGCTGCCCAGGTGGAGGTAGCCCGTCGGGGCCGGGGCGAAGCGCACGCGGACCGGGCCCGGGACGTCGATGTCGTCGGGGGTCACGATGGGCAACGCTACCGGGCGCGCCGGTCGGGCCCGGGCCCCCTCCTACGATGGGCGGCGATGGACGACGACCAGATGCCGGCCGGGCCGCCGGAGTGGCCGCCACCCGAGGACGGAGAGGCAGGAGCGGAGGCAGAGGCCCCGCCGTCGCGCATGTCCCGGGGCCGGATCGCGGTGCTCGCGGCATCGGTGCTGGTGGCGATCGGCATCGTGGCGTTCCTCGCGCTGCGGAGCGATCCGTCGGCCACCACCACGACCACGACCACCACGTCGACCACGACGACGATCGAGCGGTGGCCGGCCCAGGAGGCCCGCATCGCCACCGCGACGGTCCCCAAGCTGCTCGTGTACTCGTCGCCGCCGCCCGAGTGGACGTCCGCCGAGCCGATCGCCGTCTGGGAGAGCGAGCCGCCGCCCGCCAGCCAGCCGACGATGCCCCCGCGGGCACCGCTCCCCCGCCTCGACTTCCCCATCCAGGGCCGGTACAAGGACGCGGCCGGCTGGACCTTCTCGAACCCGACGTCGTTCGGTGACCCGTTCGTGATGATGGTCGTGGAGCAGCGCGGCGAGTGGATCAAGGTCCAGATCCCGGTGCGCCCGAACGGGACCGAGGGCTACGTCCGTGCAGCCGACGTCGAGGTGACCACCACCCCGTACCGCCTCGAGCTCGAGCTGGGGCAGCACCGCCTCCGCCTGTTCAAGGGCGACGACGTGGTGATGGAGACGGAGGTCGTCATCGGCACGCCGGACACGAAGACGCCGACCGGCCGCTTCTACGTGACGGACAAGGTGGAGCAGTCGAACCCCGCCGGTGCCTACGGGCCGCTCGCCCTCCCGCTCAGCGCCTACAGCGAGCAGCTCGACGAGTTCGACAACGGCGTGCCCGTGATCGCCATGCACGGCACCAACAAGCCGGAGCTGATCGGACAGGACGTCTCGAACGGCTGCATCCGGATGCCGAACGACAAGATCACGCAGCTCGGGAGCACGATCCCGGCCGGCACCCCGATCGACATCGTCGAGTAGGCGCCGGCGCGGTCAGGCGCCGAGGTCGAGGCAGCTGCGCCAGTCGGAGTCGAACCGCCGCTGGATCTCGGTGTGCGGAAGGCGCAGCAGCGCGTCGGGCGCTGCGTCGGCGATCCGGCGGAGGGCGTCGTAGTGGTGCACGAGGTGGACCTCGTCGAACCACGGGCCACGGATGTCGACGAGCTCCTTCGGCGGGGCGGCGTCGAGGAAGCCCCAGATCGTCAGGCCGACCGTGACGTCGTGCACGACGGGCGCACGGCCGAACAACCCGGAGCGCTTCATGGCGATCGCGGTCGCGCCGGCGAGCGCGTCCGCCTCCGACTCGCCCTCCTGGAGCCGCACCCGACCCTCGAAGGCGGCGACGAGCTTCAGCGCGTAGCCCTGGTCGGGCCCGGGCGTGCCCAGGCGCTCGCCCTCGGGCTGGCGGCCCTCGATCTCGCCGGGCCGGTCGGCCGTCCACGACGTCGGCCGCCGGGGCGGCGACGAGTACGAGCGGACCAACTGGGTGGGCTTGGTGGGGACGTGCTCCGGAGCGGCCATGACGTGGCCACCGTACCCCGGGCCCACCGCCGTCCGGGAACCCGGGGTCAGCCCGTGAAGGCCAGCGGAACTCCCTGCAGCGGAGCCGGCGCCGCCGTCACGACGGCGCTCCCGGTCGTGGTCCCCGTCCGCCCGAGCGTGGTGCTCACCTCCACCCGCACGGCCACCGCACCGGCGACCGTCGCCGCCACCGAGTAGGTGGGCGCCGTGGTCGTGGCGTCCACGGTCCCGTCGGCGCCCACGTCCCAGGCGTAGGAGCGCACCGACCCTGCGGGAACGGCCGCGTCCGCGGTGAACGTGACCTCCCCGCCGACCGTCGCCGGCGGCGCGCTGACCCGCAGCGCCGGGTTCGCCAGCGCGACGGCCATCTCGACGCCTCGCGGCGATCCCCACCCGGTCGCGAGGTCGAAGCCGGTCGTCGCCGAGCAGCACCCGACGGAGAAGAGGTCGTTGCCGCTGAGCGTGATGTCCCGCAGCGACGGGGACCCGCTGCGACCGAGCTCGTAGAGGATCGGGTTCAGGAACCCGGGGTCGGGCTGGCCCCGGTCGCGGGCGAGCTGCGTCCAGAGGAGGGTCGCACCCGCGAGCAGCGGCGTGGCCGCGCTCGTCCCGCCGATCGCCGACCACGTCCCGGGATCGGGTGTGGGCGCCGGCGACGCCGACGGTCCGAGGATCGCGTAGCCGGGCAGGCTGTCGGCGAACGCGGACACGTCGGGGACGACGCGGGCGGAGCCGGCCGGGACGCCGGGACCCTCCTGGTACCAGGGCCGGCCGACGAGGGTGCTGGCGCCGCCGCCGCCCCCGTACGGGACGTCCGCGACGAGGTGGTACGCCTCGTCGTTCCAGGTGCCCGTGGACACGATGTCGTTGTCGGGGTCGAGCGTCAGGTTCGTGCCGCCGACCGCCGTCAGCCACGCGGACGTCGACGGGTAGGACGTCGAGCGCTGCGTGACCGCCGGATCGTTCGACGGGAGGTTGTGCTCGCACCCCGACGAGCCGCTGTCGCCGGACGCCGCGAGGTACGAGACGCCGGCCGCGGCGCCGGTGGCGAGCACGTCCTCCATGACCGCGACCGCTGCGGTGCGGCCCTGCCAGAACAGCGGCGACACCTCGCAGAGGGCGAAGCTCGCCGACACCACGTCGGGGGCCTGCCCGCCGGTCTGCGACTCGTCGAGCGGCGAGTCGAACATGGTGACCATGCCGGCGGCGAGGTCGTCGATGTCGGGCGTGAGCGACGTGTCGACCATGAACACGTCGAAGCGGTCGACCTTCGGAGCGACGGCGCTCATCACGCTGAGGTCGAGGATCGTCTCGCCGGCTTCCGACTGCCCGGGCGTCCCGAGGACGTGCGGCGTCACGGGAGTCGCGTCGTCGAGCCCGAAGCAGTGGCGGTAGCCGTCGAGCCAGGCCGCGTCGTAGGTCGAGTCGTCGACGATCGCCACCCGCGTCCCCTCGCCCCGGACGCCGAGGTCGTGCAGGTCGTCGAGCCCGTAGGCGTGGAGGACCTGGTTCGGGGCCATGCCGAACCGGTCCCCCGAGTCGGTGATCGACGTGCCGGCGGCGCAGCCCTCCGGCGTGCCGGTGAGCGTCGCCGTGCCGCCGCCGCCGGTGAGCGCGCCGCCCGCCGACGCCGACGCGTCCTGGGGCGAGTCCGTCGGCGGGGGCAGCGGGCCGAGCTCGTCGAGGACGCCGGCGCCGTCGACGCTGACGACCGCGCTCCGGAGCTCGGCGGGCAGGGTCGGCTGGGTGGTCGGGAACAGGAAGTCGGCCCCGTCGTAGAAGTTGCCCGGCGGGTACGAGAACAGCCGCCAGTCCGCCGAGAACACGGTCTCGATCGTCGACACGGGCAGCTGCACGTTGGCGTAGGTCCCGGTCACGTCGACGGTGGCGGTGATCCCGAGCCCGGCGAAGTAGTCGACCACCGTGGCCTTCGTGGCCGCGGACGCACCGAAGCGCGCGGCCAGCTCCGGCACGCGGAGGTAGCGGCCGTACGACGACGAGGACGGGTCGCTGACCGAGCGGGCGAACGCGGTGAGGCCGGCCCGGTCCCGGTGCAGCCCGAGGAGGAACGTCACCTCGGTGGTGGGGTCGGCATCGCCGACGTCGACCATCGACGACGTGTCCAGGTCGCCCCAGTCGACGGAGGAGGTCGCGGCACCGGCCGGCACCGGAACGGGTGCGACCGTGAGGAGGACGGCGATCAGGGCGACGGCGGCGAGCGCCGTGGCGGCGCGCCGCGCCTGGGTCGTGACGGGGACCATGCCCTCCCGTCGGCGCCCCCGGCGCGCCGTTGAGGTGTCGACCGATGGTCAGCGGCGAGCCCCACCACGGCGTTCTGTGCTGCAGATCGGTACGGATCCGTCCCGATCTGCACCACAGGACGGGCTGGGCGGCGGACGAGGTGGGCCGTCAGCCGTCGGCGTGCAGGAGCCCGAACACGATCCCGTCGGTCAGGGCCTGCCAGGACGCCTCGATGATGTTCGGCGAGACGCCGGTCGTGGTCCAGGCGCGGGTGCCGTCGGAGAAGTCGATGAGCACCCGCACGACGGCACCGGTGTCGGCCTGGCCCGGGCCGTCGAGCACGCGCACGCGGAAGTCGGTGAGGTGGATGCGACCCAGCGCCGGGTGGCGGTCGGCCAGGGCGTTGCGCAGCGCGGCGTCGAGCGCGTTGACCGGGCCGTTGCCCTCGCCCACCGCGGCGAGCCGCTCGTCGCCGACCCACAGCTTCACGGTGGCCTCGGTGGAGAGGTCGACCGAGTCGACCGGGCCGTCGTGCAGCACGGCCGCGCCCTCGCGGTGGTACGAGGAGACGCGGTACGCCTCCACCGCGAAGAAGTCGTGCTCCCAGCCGGAGGACCGGCGCATCAGCAGCTCGAGCGAGGCGTCGGCCGCCTCGAACACGTAGCCCTCGGCCTCCAGCACCTTGAGCCGCTCCGACAGCTCGGCGGCCGTCCGCGAGTCGAGGTCCAGGCCGAACTCGCCGGCCTTCATGGCCATGCCGGCGCGGCCGCCGAGGTCCGACACGAGCACGCGCGTGCGGTTGCCGACGAGGTCGGGGTCGATGTGCTCGTAGCTCGCGCCGCCGACCTTGCCGAGCGCGGACGTGTGGAGCCCGCCCTTGTGCGCGAACGCCGAGGACCCGACGTACGGGTCCGCGGGGTGCGGCGGCAGGTTCACGAGCTCGGCCACGTGGCGCGACACGGCGGTGAGCCGGTCCATCCGACCCTCGGGCAGCGTGCGGATCCCGAGCTTCAGGGTGAGGTCGGGGATGACCGTCATGAGGTTGGCGTTGCCGGTGCGCTCGCCGTAGCCGTTGACCGTGCCCTGCACGTGCGAGGCGCCGCCGACGACCGCGGCCACCGTGTTGGCGACCGCGCACCCCGAGTCGTTCTGGGTGTGGATGCCGATCGTGGTGCCCTCGAAGTACGACACGACCTCGGCCGTGATGCGCTGCACCTCGTGCGGGAGCGAGCCTCCGTTCGTGTCGCACAGGACGAGCACGTCGACGTCGTTGACGGCGGCCGCCTCGAGCACCCGCAGCGTGAACTCCGGGTTCGCCTTGTAGCCGTCGAAGAAGTGCTCGGCGTCGAAGAAGACGCGGAGGCCGGCGTCGTGGAGGAACCGCACGGACTCGCCGACCATGGCGATGCCCTCGTCGAGGGTGGTGCCGAGCGCCTGGGTGACGTGGAACTCCGACGACTTGCCGACGATGCACGCCGTCGTCGTGCCGGCCTCGACCAGCGCGCGGAGCGTCGGGTCGTCGTCGACCTTGCCCGCCGGCCGACGGGTCGAGCCGAAGGCGACCAGCGTGGACGTGCTCAGCTGCAGCTCACCCGCCGCGGCCCGGCGGAAGAACTCCTGGTCCTTCGGGTTGGCCTGCGGGTAGCCGCCCTCGATCCAGGTGACGCCGAGCCAGTCGAGCTGCTCGGCGACGCGGAGCTTGTCCTCGACCGTCAGCGAGATGCCCTCGAACTGGGCGCCGTCCCGGAGGGTGGTGTCGAAGACCTCGACGGCGTCGGGCGCGCCGGGCAGTCCGCCCACCTGCGGGAGCCCGTGGCCGGTCATGGTGCTGCGGGGTGGGGTGTCATGAGACCAGCTCCACCCAGTCCTTGTAGCGGTCGACCTGGCCGCGGACGGTGCGCCCGTACTCGGCGGCGATCGCCGTGGTGATCGGGCCCGGGCACGGGATGGCGCGGTCGTCGACGGAGTTCACCGCCGAGACCTCGGCCGCCGTGCCGCACACGAACATCTCCTCGGCGATGTAGAGGTCCGAGCGGGTGAGGTCGCCCTCGACGCACTCGACGCCCATGTCCCGGGCGATCGTGGCGACGGTGTCCTGCGTGATCCCCTCGAGGGCACCGGCCGAGAGCGGCGGCGTGATCAGCCGCCCGCCGCGCACCACGAAGATGTTCTCGCCGGTGCACTCGGACACGAGCCCGGCGGGGTTCAGCATGATCGCCTCGTCGTAGCCGGCGTTCAGCGCCTCGACCTTGGCGAGCGACGAGTTCACGTAGTTGCCGGTGGTCTTCGACGCCGGCGGCATCGCGTTGTGGTCGTGGCGGAGCCAGGTGCTGATCTTCATCCGCACGCCCTTGGTGACGGCGTCGTCGCCGAGGTAGGCGCCCCACGGCCAGCACGCGACCGACACGTCGACCGAGCACGGGATCGTGTTGAGCCCCATCTCGCCGTAGCCGTAGTACGCGATCGGCCGGATGTAGCAGGACGGCAGGCCGGAGGCCCGCACGACCGACTTCGTGGCCTCGACGAGCTCGTCGACCGAGTACGGCAGCGTCATGCCCATGATCCGGGCCGAGCGCTCGAGCCGCTCGATGTGGTCGGTGAGGCGGAACACGCCCGGGCCGTCGCTCGTCTCGTACGCCCGGATGCCCTCGAACACGCCCATCCCGTAGTGCAGCGTGTGGGTCAGCACGTGGATGCGCGCCTCGTCCCACGGCACGAGCTCGCCGTTCATCCAGATGAGTTCGGTCGGTGTGATGGGCATGTCCCTGCTCCTACGCCCCGGCGCTCGTCGCGTCGGCGTTCTTGACGGCATCGACGACGGCGTCGCCGATCTCGGTGGTGGACCCGGTGTACCGCTCGGGCGACGTGCAGGCCGCGGCGACCCGGGCCGCGGCGTCGGCCTCGCCGAGGAAGTCGAGCATGAGCTGCAGCGAGATGATCGCCGCGATCGGGTTCGCCAGGTTCCGGCCCGCGATGTCCGGTGCGGTGCCGTGGACCGGCTCGAACATCGACGGGCCCGTGCGGGCCGGGTTGAGGTTCGCGGAGGCCGCGAAGCCCACGCCGCCGGCGACCGCGCCGCCGAGGTCCGTGAGGATGTCGCCGAAGAGGTTGTCGGTGACGATGACGTCGTAGCGCTCGGGCCGCTCGACGAAGTGGATGCACGCGGCGTCGACGTGGTCGTAGCCGGTGGTGACCTGCGGGTGCTCCGCGGCCACCAGGTCGAACACCCGCTGCCACAGGTCACCGGCGAAGGTCAGCACGTTCTTCTTGTGCACCAGGGTGAGGTGCCGGCGCTCGGTGGCGGCCGCACGGTCGAACGCGTACCGGATGCAGCGCTCCACGCCCATGCGGGTGTTGACCGATCCCTGCGTCGCGATCTCGTGCGGCGTGCCCTTGCGGAGGAAGCCGCCCTCGCCGGCGTAGGTGCCCTCGGTGTTCTCCCGGATGACCTCGCAGTCGATGCGGGGCGGGAGGCGGAACGGGCGGAGGTTGATGTACTGGTCCAGCTCGAACCGCATGCGCAGCAGGATCCCGCGCTCCACCAGGCCGGCCGGTGCGGACACGCCGGGGGCCGGGTCGCCGACGGCGCCGAGCAGGATGGCGTCGAGCCCGCGCCACTCCTCGAGCACCTCGTCGGGCAGCACGGTGCCGTCCTCGAGGTAGCGGTGCGCGCCGAGGTCGTAGTCCGACCGCTCGTACTGGACGCCCGTGGCGTCGAGCACCTTCAGGGCCTCGGCCACCACCTCGGGGCCGATGCCGTCGCCGCCGACCACGCCGATCCGGTGCGTCATCGTTCCTCACCGCTCATGTCTGGGCTTCCGTTCCTTCCGGGGTGGCGGCCGTCCGGGTCGTCGGGCCGCCGGTGCAAAAGAAAACCGTCCACGCGAGTGGACGGTGGGGAGCGCACGCCGGGGTGGGCGTGCGCTAGGGAATCAGTACGGACCGGCCCGAGGCGGGCACGCTGCTGCTGGTCACGGGCGCCAGTGTACCCGCGCTCCCCCCGCCGCCGTCAGCCGGGATCCCCGCCGCGGCGGTCCTAGTCTGGCCGGATGGCGAACCCGCACGAACTGTCGCAGACCGCGTACGACCGCCTCGTCGCCGAGCTCGAGGAGCTCCGCACGACGGGTCGGATCGACCTCGCGGACCGCATCGAACGGGCCCGTGAGCACGGCGACCTCAAGGAGAACGCCGAGTACCACGCCGCCAAGGAGGAGAAGGCGAAGATGGAGGCCCGCATCGGGCAGCTCTTCGGCATCATCGAGAACGCCGTCATCGTCGACTCCTCCGGCTCCGACGAGGTCCGCGCCGGCTCCATCGTCGTCATGCGGTACGAGGACGACGACGATGACGAGGCCGAGCGCTACCTCATCGGCTCGATCGAGGAGCGCCACGACGACCTCGAGGTCGTGTCGCCGCAGTCGCCGCTCGGCGAAGCCCTCATGGGCGCCAAGGCCGGCGACTCGGTGAGCTACGACGCGCCGAACGGCTCGCTCACGGTCGTGGTGGTCGGCATCGAGTGAGGCCGCCCGCTCCCCGCGCCTGACTGGGCCGTCCGCGCACGGGGAAGGTGCTGTGCCCCAAGATGGACGGTGACCGCCCGGTCGCCTCGTGGAGTCGCACCCGGGCACCCGGCAGGAGGAGGCCACATGATCAAGGGGTTCCGCGAGTTCATCACCCGTGGGAACGTCGTCGACCTCGCCGTCGGCATCATCATCGGCGCCGCGTTCGGCGCCGTGGTGACCTCGCTCACGCAGGACATCATCATGCCGATCATCGGGGCGATCATCGGCAAGCCGAGCTTCGAGGACCTGACCCTGACGATCGGCGACGGCGTCATCAAGTACGGCTCGTTCCTGACCGTGCTCGTGAACTTCGTGATCCTGGCCGCGGCCGTCTACTTCTTCATCGTCGCCCCCATCAACGCCCTCCGGGCCCGCTACTCCACCCCCGAGGACGAGGAGCTGGCCAAGGAGGACCGGATGATCGAGCTCCTGGAGCAGATCGCCCGGAAGTAGCCGCCGCTCGCACCGCACGACCCACGCCCCCGCCCCCCTCGTTCTGTCCGCGGCTTCCGTCGTCCGACGACGGAAACCGCGGACAGGACGAGGGTGGGGCGCTGTCAGGCGGCGGGCTCGATGGCCAGCTCGGCCTGGAGGAGCTCCGCGAGCAGGCCGCGACGCTCGGCGGCGGTGTAGGCCTCGAGCCCGAGGTCGCCCTCGCCCACGAGCTCGACTCGCACGACGTCGCCCTCGTCCTTCACGTTGACCCGCTCGACCGCGCCGTCGTGGTTGCGGTCGAGGCCGATCGCCACCCGCAGCAGCCCGGCCATCGCCCGCACCCGGGCCCGGTCCTCGGGTGCCAGCGCCGCGAACTCCTCGTGCTTCTCCGCCGGCCGGCCCTTGCGGTGGTAGCGGGCGACCTGGGCGATCAGCTCGATCTCGCGATCGGTGAAGCCCATGAGGTGCTCGCTGTTCCGGATGACGTAGTAGCTGTGCTTGTGGTGGCCCGAGTGGCTGATGAAGAGCCCCGCGTTGGCGAGCAGCGCCCCGGCCTCCAGCAGCTCCCGCTCGCGGTCGCCGAGGCCGAGACGGTCGCCGAGCGCGTCGTGGAGCTGGAGCGCGAGGCGTGCGACCTGCACGGAGTGCTCCGGGTCGTCGTCGCAGAGCTCCATGAGGTGGAACACCGACGCACGGCGCAGGTCCGACAGGTGGTGGAGCGAGCCGCCGCGCAGGCGGTGCAGCCCGTCGAGCAGCACGCCTTCGCGGAGGGCGTACTCGGAGATCACGATCTCCTCGATGCCGAGCGCGTCGCACACCTGCTCGAGCACGATCGCCCCGCCGAGGAGGATGTCGGCGCGGGCCGCGTCCATGCCGGGGAGGGCGAGCCGCTGCTCGGTGGTGCGGGCCCCGGCGAGGTCGTCGACGACCTTGCCCAGCTGCCGGCGGCTGAACGACGCGGCGTTCAGCGTCTGCGGCACGTCGCCCCCCTTGCGGGTCAGCGCCATCGCCGCCAGCGTCTCCGCCGTGCCGGACGACGCCACCGCCACGTCGAACGGCAGCCGCCCCGCCTCGTGGACCATCGGCGCCAGCCGGCCGCGCACGTAGGCACGGCACCGGTCCACGGCGTCGCCCTGCACGGCGCCCCCGGGGAAGAACGCGCGGGTCATGCGCAGCGAGCCGAGCTTGATCGAGCGGGCGTAGTCCACCCGCTCGCCGCGACCGAAGACGACCTCGGTCGAGCCGCCGCCGACGTCGACGAGCACGACGTCCCGGTCGTACACCGGCAGCGCCTGGAGCACGCCGAGCCGGATGAGCCGCGCCTCCTCGTAGCCGGAGATGACCTCGACGTGGACGCCGGCCTCGGCCTCGACGCGGTCGAGGAACTCCTGCGCGTTGTGCGCCTCCCGCACCGCGGACGTGGCGACCGCGAACACGACCGCCTCGAACGAGTCGGCGAGCGAGCGGCACCGCGCGAGGGCGGCGACGCCGCGGTCGATGGCGTCGGGCTCGAGGTGCTTCATCTCGCCCTGCCCGGAGCCGAGGCGCACCATCTCCTTCTGGCGGGTGATGACCTCGAAGCGGTCGTTGCCCGCCACGCGCGCCACGACCATGTGGACCGAGTTCGTGCCGATGTCGATCGCGGCGAGGACGTCGGGCACCGGGAGGTTCACCCGTTGCGCGGGGGGAGCGCCCATGCGGGCGAGTGTACGACCCACCCCCGTGGCAGCATCAGTGGGGCATGCCCGACCTCCCCCCAGACGGCCGCACGGCGGCCGCACCGACCCGCCCTCCCGGCTGGGACGACGACTGGGAGCGGGCCTGGGCGGAGGCGACCGGGTCGGGGCTCGCGGCCGCGGGTACGTGCCCGGCGCGCGTCGTGCGCATCGACAAGGGCGGGATCACCGCGTCGGTCCGGGCCGGCGACGAGCAGCTCGTGGTGGCGGTCAAGTCGGCGCGGCGGGTCGTGGTCGGCGACGTCGTGGCGCTCGACGTCGACGCCGGCCGCATCGAGGCGCTGCTCCCCCGCCGCACCGTCTTCGAGCGGCGCTCCCCCGGCGTGGGCCGGGACGAGATCCGGCTCGAGGCCCGCGCCGTGGCGTCGAACATGGACCACGTCCTCGTGCTGCAGCCGCTCGACCCCGGCCTCAACCCGCAGCGGCTGGCCCGGGAGCTCGTGCTCGCCTGGGAGAGCGGCGCCGTCCCCGTCGTCCTGCTCACCAAGGCGGACCTCGTGGACGCGGACGAGATCCGCCGCCAGGTCGACGAGGCCGCGCGCTGGGCACCCGAGGTCGACGTGCACGCCGTGTCGACGCGCCGCGACGGCGGGTTCGAGGCGCTGCACGACGTGACCGGCGGCGGCCACGTGCTCGCGCTGCTCGGTGCGTCGGGCGCCGGGAAGTCGTCGCTCGCCAACGCGCTCGCCGGCCGACCGGTGCAGCTCGTGGCCGAGGTCCGGGACGGCGACCGCCGCGGCCGGCACACCACGACCGCCGGGCAGATGGTCCCGCTCGCCGACGGCGCGCTGCTCATCGACACTCCGGGCATCCGCGGCGTCGGGCTGTGGGCGGCCGACGACGGGCTCGAACGTGCCTTCGCCGACCTCGCCCCGTACGCGGAGGGGTGCCGCTTCGTCGACTGCACCCACCGCAGCGAACCGGGGTGCGGGATCCTCGCAGCGGTCGAGCGTGGTGACGTCGGTGCCGACCGGCTCGAGGTCTGGCACCAGCTCGTCGCCGAGCTCGAGTCCCTCGAGGCCGACCTCGAGGAGCGGGAGCGGCAGGTCGAGCGCCAGGTCAACCAGCGCTCCCGCCACCGGGCCCGCGGTCGCGGCGCCGACCCCGACGACTGAGCGCCCCGGGGCCTCGACCCCGCTCCGCTGACCCGTAATCCTGTGCGTACGGCACGTTGAATGTTCCGTACGCACAGGATTTCGGTCACGAAGGTGGATCAGGCGGTGAGGGCGGCCTCGACGTCGACGGCCGCGGCGACGACGGCGGCGCCGTGGGTGCGGCCGGGCGACCGGCCGAGGCGGTCGATCGGACCGGACACGCTGACGACGGCGAGGACGTCGCCGTCGCCGCCGCGCACCGGCGCCGACACCGACGCCACCCCCGGCTCGCGCTCCTCGACCGTCTGCACCCAGCCCTGG
>JAEVZA010000023.1 GCA_023392475.1 Actinomycetes bacterium
GTCGAACACGTGGGTCCGCACCGCGTCGACGTGGCCCGGCGCGGCGGCCCGGATGGCGGCGCCGCCCGCGGCCGTGAGCACGGCGAGGAGGCCGCGGCGGTCGGTGGGGCACGGCTCCCGGCGGACCCAGCCACGCGACTCCATCGACGAGACGGCGTGGCTCAGCCGGCTCGGCGAGAAGTGGAGGACCCGGGCGAGGTCGCTCATGCGGAGGCGCCGGCCGTCGGCCTCGGACAGCGCGACGAGCACCTGGTAGTGGGCGTGGGTCATGCCGGCGTCGCGCTGGAGCTGGCGGTCGAGCGCCTCGTCGAGCAGCCGGGACACGAGGACGAGGGAGCGCCACGTCGCCTGCTCGTCGTCGTCGAGCCACCGGGGTTCCGCCACCGCGCCGACCCTACCCGTCCCTCCCGCGGGAATGTTGAAGGTTCAACTTCCGTTGCACCGGGAGGTACGATGACGCCGGCGAGACCGGTCGACCGAGGAGTCCAGATGGCAACGACCACCACCACGACGACCGACGGGCACGCGGGCGAGGGCGCCGCGGGCGTGCAGGAGCTCGGCCACCTCGTCCTCTACGTGTCCGACGTGCGGCGGTCCGCCGAGTTCTACGGCGACGTGCTCGGCTGGCGCCGGATCCTCGGCGACGAGGGGATGCCGGTCGCCGCGTTCTCGGGCGGGCGGACGCACCACGAGCTGCTGCTCATCGAGGTCGGCCCGGGTGCGACGCCGATCCCCCCGGGCCGCCGGGTCGGGATGTACCACTTCGGGCTGAAGGTCGGGGACAGCGACGACGAGCTCCGCGAGGTCCTCGCCCGGGTGCGAGCCCGACCCGACCTCGTGACCCTGGTCGGCGCGTCGGACCACCACGTGACGCACAGCCTGTACGTGCAGGACCCCGACGGGAACGAGGTCGAGCTGTACGTCGACGTGCCCGGCGTCGACTGGCGCAACGACCCCGCCCTCATCGCCGCCCCCGTCCGCCCCCTCCACCTCTGATCCCCCCACCCGTCCCAACGCCCCGTCGCGTTCTGACGGCCCGATGCGCGTTCTGACGATTGTTCGTGCTGTCTGACAGCGCGGAACGTCATGGGAACGAGCGGGAGCGGCCCGACGCGCGTTCTGACGATCGTTCGTGCTGTCCAGCAGCGCGGAACGTCATGGGAACGAGTGGGAGCCGGAGCGCCCCGCGCGCGTTCTCATGACGATCCGCGTCGTCCAGCAGCACGAACAATCGTCAGAACGCGGAGCGGGCCGCCGGTGGGGGCGACCCGTGGGGCGTGGGGCGCTCCGGTAGGATCCGCCGCAGGATGCGCCCCCGCAGCGAGGACGTCTCGGTCGAGCGCCGGGACCGGTCCGGCTGATGGCGGGGCTGCTCCTCCTCCACGCCGTCGTCGGCGGCGGCATCGTCCTCGTCGGCCGGCACCTCGGTCGGCGGGCGCTCTGGCCCGCGGCCGTCCCCTTCGTCGTCACGCTCGCCTGGCTCGCGGCGTCGATCGGCGGCGTCCTCGACGGGCGGCCCGTGACCCAGTCGATCGCCTGGGTGCCGCAGCTCGGCCTCGACCTCGACCTCCGCCTCGACGGGTTCGGCGCGCTCGTCGTGCTGCTCGTCTCCGGCGTCGGCCTGCTCGTGCTCGTGTACGCCCGGTCGTACTTCCCGCCGGCGCAGGAGGGGCTCGGCCGGCTCGTCGGGCTCCTCACCCTGTTCGCCGGAGCGATGCTCGGCGTCGTCCTCGCCGACAACCTCTTCGCCCTCTACGCGTTCTGGGAGCTGACGTCGGTCACCTCCTACTTCCTGATCGGCAACCGCTCGGACTCGGCCACCTCCCGCGCCGCGGCGCTCCAGGCGCTCCTCACGACCGGGCTCGGCGCGCTGGCCATGCTCGTGGGCTTCGTCCTCCTCGCCCAGGCCGCCGGCACCGCCCGCCTCTCGGAGCTGCTCGCCCACCCGCCCGGCGGCGGGACCGTGGCGCCTGCGCTGGTGCTCGTGCTCCTCGGCGCGGCGACGAAGTCGGCGCAGGTGCCGTTCCACGCGTGGCTCCCGGGCGCGATGGTCGCCCCGACGCCGGTCAGCGCGTACCTCCACTCGGCCACGATGGTGAAGGCCGGCGTCTACCTCGTCGCCCGGTTCACCCCGGCGTTCGCGGGTGTGGCGCTCTGGCGGCCGGCGGTGGTGGCGCTCGGGGCCACGTCGATGGTGGTCGGCGGCCTGCGCGCGCTCCGGCAGCACGACCTCAAGCTCCTGCTCGCCCACGGCACGGTCAGCCAGCTCGGGCTCATGTTCGTGCTGTTCGGCATCGGCACCCCCGCGGCGGCGACGGCGGGGTGCGTCCTCCTGCTCGCCCACGCCGCGTTCAAGGCGACGGCGTTCACCACGGTCGGGATACTCGACCGCTCGACCGGCACGCGAGACGTGCACCGCGTCCCGATGATCGGCTCGCGGTGGCCGGGCCTGCTGGTGGCGGTGCTCGTGGGCGCTGCGTCGATGGCCGGGCTGCCCCCGCTCCTCGGGTTCGTGTCGAAGGAGGCCGGCTACGCCGCGCTGCTCGACTCGGGCGCCCTGCTCGGGGGCCTCGTGGTCGCAGTGGTGGTCGGCGCGTCGGTGCTGACGTTCGCCTACAGCGCCCGGTTCGCGTTCGGGACGCTCCTGGCCGACGGCCGCGACGCCCGCCCCGTCACCGACGACCAGCGCCCGTCGCCGTGGTTCCTCCTGACGCCGCTCGTCCTCGCGGCGTTCACGATCGTGGCCGGGCTCGTGCCCGGGCTCCTCGACGGGCTCGTCACCGGTGCGTCGCAGGCGCTCGACGCGTCGACGCCGGCCGCCCACCTCGCGCTCTGGCACGGCCTCAACGGCGCGCTCGCCCTCTCCGCGCTGACCGTCGCCCTCGGCTGCGTGCTGTTCGTGGCGCGGGTCCCGGTGGGGCGGGTGCTCGCCACCGGCCACGGCATCCCGTCGGCCGGCGGCGCCTACCGCTGGACCCTGCGGGCCACGAACCAGCTCGCCGACAAGGTCACCGGCGTGGTGCAGAACGGGTCGCTCCCGGTGTACGCCGGCGTCATCCTCGCGGTGACGACGGTCGTGCCGGTCACCGCGCTGCTCGGCCACCTCGACGCCGACGTGCTCCGCCCCGACGACGCGCCGTGGAGCGTGTTCATCGGCACGGTCGTGATCTCGGTGGTGCTCCTCGCGGCCGCCGTGCGGGCCGCGGGCATCCACCGGCGCTACGCGGCCGCGCTGCTGCTCGCCGGCGTCGGCTACTCGATGGCCGCCCTCTTCGTCGTCCAGGGCGCGCCCGACCTCGCGCTCACCACCGTGGCCGTCGAGTCGCTCTTCACCGTGCTGTTCGTGCTGGTCCTGCGGAGCCTGCCGGACCGGTTCGAGCAGCGGTGGACCTGGGTGGGTCAGGCGTTCCGCATCGTCGTCGCCGGCACGGTCGGGATCGTCGTGTTCGTGTTCGCGCTCGTGGCGAGCGGCCACCGGCTGCCCGCGACCACGTCCGCCGAGATGGTCGAGCGCGCCCTGCCCGACGGCCACGGCCGCAACGTCGTGAACGTGATCCTCGTCGACTTCCGCGGCTTGGACACGGTCGGCGAGCTCACGGTGCTCGCCGCGGCGTCCATCGGCGCCGTCGCGCTCGCACGGGCGGTCCGGCGACCCGGCCGGCCCTCCGTCGCGGTCCCGCCCGCCGCACCCTCCGACGGCGGAGCGCCCGCGGCGCGCGACCCCGCCACCGACGACGCCGGGGCGACCACGTGATCCGCCGCCTCCCGACCCTCGACGAGACCGTCCCGACGCTGTTCCGCGTGATCCTGGTCGGCTCGCTCTACCTCCTGTTCGCGGGGCACGACCAGCCCGGCGGCGGCTTCGTCGGCGGCCTCGTCGCCGGCGCCGCCATCTCGCTGCGGTACATCGCCGGGGGCATCGACGAGGTGCGGCACGTCAGCCGGTGGCAGCCCTGGACGATCCTCGGCGCGGGCGTGGTCGTGGCCGTGTCGACGGCGCTCGTGCCGGTGGCCGCGGGCTCGGCGATCCTCGACAGCGGGTACGCCACGTGGGACGCCCCGGTGGTCGGCTCCGTCTCGGTGTCCTCGGCGCTCGTGTTCGACGTCGGCGTGTACCTGTGCGTCGTCGGGCTCGTGCTCATGGTGTTCGAGGCCTTCGGCGACCGCTTCGGCGCCGGCGAGGCGGTCGACGGGACCGCCGCCGACGCGCCGGTCCCCGACGCGGGAGCGACCGGCCCCGGCGAGGGGGCGACCCCGTGAACGTCCTCCTCGCCGCCGTCGCCGCGCTGCTCTTCGCGATCGGCACCTACCTCGTCATCCAGCGCAAGCTCAGCAGGATCATCATCGGCATCAGCCTGCTGACCCACGGCGCGAACGTGCTGTTCGTGCTCGCGGGTCGCCGGGGCGACCCGCCGATCGTGGGCTCGGGCCCGTCGCGCAGCTTCGCGGACCCGCTCCCCCAGGCCATGGCCCTCACCGCGATCGTCATCTCGTTCGGCGTGACGGCGTTCCTCCTCGCGCTCGCCTACCGCAGCTGGATCCTGACCTCCGACGACGAGGTCGAGGACGACGTGACCGACCGCCTGATCTCGACCGGCGGGTTCGAGGACACGGAGCTCGCCGACGCCGGGTCGCTCCGCGACGCCGAGGACCGCGGCGAGGACGACGAGGGCGACCCGGCCGGCGACGGTGCCGACGGCACCGGCCGCACCACCGGCGACGGCGGTCGGGGCGAGCCGGCGGAGGTCGGCCCGTGACCGCGCTCGTCGCCCTCCCCGTGCTCCTCCCGCTCCTCGGCGCCGGTGCCTCGATCGTGGCCGGTCGGTCGCGCACGGCCCAGCGGATCATCTCCGTCGGCGTGCTCACCGCGGTCGCCGTCCTCGCCGTGGTCCTCGTCGTGCGGGTCGACCGGGACGGCACGATCGCCGTCCAGGCCGGCGGGTGGCCGGCGCCGGTCGGCATCACGCTCGTGGCCGACCGCCTCGCCGCGATCATGCTGGCCGTCGCCGCGATCGTCCTGCTCGCCGTGCTCCTCTACGCGATCGGCCAGCCCGGCGCGGAGCGCAACCACGTCGGGTTCCAGTCCGTGTACCTGATCCTCGCCGCCGGGGTCGCGGCGTCGTTCCTGACCGGCGACCTGTTCACGCTGTTCGTCGCCTTCGAGATGATGCTCACGGCCAGCTACGTGCTGATCACGCTCGGGGCGCGGCGCGACCAGGTGCGGGCCGGCATGACCTACGTGGTGATCAGCCTGCTCGCCTCGGCCCTCCTGCTGAGCGCGCTCGCCCTCATCTACTCCGCGACCGGCACGGTGAACATGGCCGACCTGTCGCTGCGCATGGCCGAGGTCTCGCCGTGGCTGCGCGACGGGTTCGCGTTGCTCCTGCTGATGGTGTTCGGCATCAAGGCCGGGCTGTTCCCGCTCTTCTTCTGGCTGCCCGACAGCTACCCGACCGCGCCGTCGGCCGTGACGGCGATCTTCGCCGGCCTCCTCACCAAGGTCGGCGTGTACGCGATCATCCGCACGCAGACGCTGCTCTTCCCGCCCGACGCGCGGCCGCAGACGCTCATCCTCTGGATCGCGGGCGCCACGATGCTCGTCGGCGTGCTCGGTGCGATCGCGCAGGCCGACATCAAGCGGATCCTGT
Source organism: Actinomycetes bacterium (assembly GCA_023392475.1). Lineage (GTDB taxonomy): Bacteria > Actinomycetota > Acidimicrobiia > Acidimicrobiales > Microtrichaceae > JAEVZA01. The sequence continues at coordinate 5,649 of JAEVZA010000023.1, forward strand.
CGTTCCACATCGTGAGCCAGATCGGCTACATGGTCATGGGCCTCGGGCTGTTCACGTTGGCGGGGGTCGCCGGCGCGATCTTCTACGTGATCCACCACATCGTGGTGAAGACGACGCTGTTCCTGACCGGCGGTCTCGTCGAGCACGTCGCCGGGTCCGGCCGCCTCTCCCGCGTCGGCGGCCTCGCCCGCTCGGCGCCGGTCGTCGCCGCGCTGTTCCTCGTGCCCGCGCTGAGCCTCGCGGGGATCCCGCCGCTGTCCGGGTTCGTCGCCAAGTTCGCGCTGATCAGCGCTGGGACGGCGGCGTCGCGCTGGTGGATCGTCGGCGTGAGCGTCCTCGTGGGGCTGCTCACCCTGTTCTCGATGACCAAGATCTGGGCGGGGGCGTTCTGGAGCCCGGCGGAGGAGCCGCCCGACGGCACCCCGCACCCCGTCGGCCGGCTCGGCGGGCCGGTGCTGATGGTGCTGCCGACCGCCGCGCTCGCCCTCGTGACGATCGCCATCGCGATCTGGGCGGAGCCCCTCTACGAGCTGAGCCGCCGCGCCGCCGCCGACCTCCTCGATCCCACCTCGTACGTGCGTGCCGTCCTCGGCGCGCCGGCCGCGCCGAGCGGGGGTGCGGGATGAGCCGGCTCGTCACGGGCGTGCTGCTCGTCGTCGTGTGGGTGCTCCTGTGGGGCTCCGTCTCGCCGGGCGTGCTGCTCGGCGGGGTCGCCGTGGCGGTGGCGCTGTTCGTCGTGTTCCCCTCGCGCCAGCGCACCTGGCCGACCCGCCCGATCCGGCCGGTCCCCGGGCTCGTGCTGGTGGGCCGGTTCGTGCTGGACGTCCTCGTGTCCAACGCCTGGCTCACCCTCGCCGTGCTCGGCCCGGCCTCGCGGGTGCGCACCGCGCTCGTGTGGGTGGACCTCCAGGTGGACGACCCGGTCACGCTGACGATGGTCTCGAACCTCGTCGCGCTCAACCCCGGGGCGATCATCGTCCGCGTCGACCACCACGACGACGGCCGCCCGGTGGTGCAGGTCCACACGCTCGCCACGCGCGACCCGGAGCGGTTCGCGCGCTCGATCGCCCGGCTCGAGGTCCGCTGCGTCCGCGCCATCGGCACGCGTGAGCAGGTGGCCGCGCTGCGGCCGGCGCCGCCCGACGGCGGGATCTGCGACGGGCCCCGCCCCGCGGGTGCCGGTCCGGGAGCGGGAGGTGCCGCATGACGACGGCCGCCCTCGTCGCGCTCGGGATCGCCGGCCTCTGCTTCGCGACCCGGCTGGTCGTCGGCCCCACGCTGTCCGACCGCGTGATCGGGCTGGACGGCCTGGTGATCGTCGGCGTCGCCACCGTCGCCGTGCGCGCCGTGATCACGGGCAACGGCGCGTTCCTCCCGGTGCTGGTCGTCGTCACCCTCGTCGGCTTCGTCAGCACGGCCGCCTCGGCGCGGTTCATCGAGGCGCGCGCGATCGACCCGCCCGAGGACCTCGTCGACGACGGACCGGCGGTGCTGCCCGACGAGGGCACCGGCGACGTCGCGGGAGGTCCGACGTGAGGAGCAGCGCCGGGGTGGCCGTGGTCCTCGTCGGCTCGCTGCTGATCCTCGTCGCCGGCATCGGCGTGCTGCGGTTCCGGGACGCGCTGTCGCGCCTGCACGCGCTCACGAAGGCGTCGACGCTGGGCGTCGTCCTGGTGCTCCTCGGGGCGGCGGTCACGTCGGACCACCCCAACGACTGGACCTCGCTCGTGCTCGCCGCGCTGCTCCAGCTCGCGACGTCACCCATCTCCGCGTCGCTGATCAGCCGGTCGACGTTCCTGGTGGGACGACCGCGCCGGCGGACGCCCGATCCGACGGCCTGAACGGCGGCGTGCCGGGAGCGGACCGACGGAACGTCGTTCCACGGCCGTGGAACGCCTCCACGGGTGAGACCCACCCGAACGGAGGCCGCCATGACCACCCACCACCACCCCAGCCGATCGCCCGGTGCGCCGGCGACGCGACCGCAGCCGTCGCTCGTCGTCGGGCTCTGCCTGGCCGTGCGCCGCTCGTGGCCCGCCACCTGGTGCCCCGGCACCGCCACCCGGGAGGTCGCCCGATGAACGGCATCACCGGCGTGAACCACATCGCGGTGAACACCGCGGACCTCGACCGCTTCCGCCGCTTCTACGAGGGCGTGCTCGGGCTCGACACCGCGCTCGTCGGCCGCCTGACCCACGACCCGTTCCTCCGCCACGGCGTGCTCGAGACCGGTGGCGGGCCGGTCCTCCACGTGTTCGAGGTCCCGGGGTACGACCCCGCCGCCGAGGGCATCCCCGACGAGATCGGGCGCCGCGGCCGCGTCGACCACTTCGCCTTCGTCGTGGCCGACGAGCCGGCGCTCGAGGAGGTCGCCGCCCGGCTCCGGGCCGCCGGCGCCAGCGACGGCGAGGTCCGGTCCTTCGGGCCCGTGCTGTCGGTGCACTTCCAGGACCCCGACGGCCTACACCTCGAGGTGACGTGCCCGGAACCGGGCTGGGTCCCGGAGCCCGGTGAGCTCGAGGAGGAGCCCGGGGGTCGGGCCTGGTTCGACCGGATGGTGCTGCAGTCCGCCGGGGGGTGACCCGTGCGGTCCGGCTCCCCCCGGCGGGCGGCGCACCCGATCGGCGAGACTGCGCCGATGCGCCCCGAGGACCGGCTGGTCGGTCGAAGCGCCGAGCTCGACCGCCTGGTCGCCGCCGCGGCGGGTGGTGGCCCGGTGCTCGTGCTCGTCCGCGGCGAGCCGGGCATCGGCAAGTCCCGGCTGCTGGCCGAGGCGGCGCGGCGCCTCCGCGACGGCGGTGCGTCGACCGTCGTCGGGGAGGCGGACGAGGTCGATCGCGCCCCCTTCGGGCTGTGGCGCGGGCCGCTCCGCTCGCTGGGGCGACCCCGCCCGGGCTCCGACCCGACGATCGGCGAGGCCGACGCGCGGTGGGAGGTCCTCGAGCACCTGCAGGAGGGGCTGGCGCCGACCGCCGGCCCGGCTCCGGTCGTGGTGCTGGAGGACCTCCACTGGGCCGACGACGCGTCGCTGTGGGTGCTCGAGCGCCTGGTCGCCGGGCTCGCCGGTCCCCCGGTCGTCGTGCTCGCGTCGACGCGACCGGCACCCGAGGTGGCACCGTCGCGGTGGGAGGCCGTCGGGCGACGGGCCGACGCGGTCGACCTCGTCGGCCTCGGGCTCGCGG
>JAEVZA010000093.1 GCA_023392475.1 Actinomycetes bacterium
GGTGCAGGGCGAACAGCGCACCGGTGCCGGCGAGGACGACCCCGCCGACGACGCGGGCAGCGAGGCTCCCGCAGACGAGCGCCACGGCCCCGGCCCACAGCAGCGTCCAGCGGCGGGCGCGCGACCCCGCCAGGGCGCACACGGCCACGAACAGGGCCCGCTCCACCGCGTCCGCCGCCGGCCAGGCGGTCGGGGCAGCGTCCGACCACACGACCGCGGCGACCGCACCGGCGGCGGCGACGAGCCCGACGGCCACGAGCGTGGCCGTGCTCACCCCCCGGAGGCGACGGTACGGCGCCCCCGGTGGCGGGGGCGCGGACGTCCAGTGCATGGCGTCCAAGTGTGCCGGACGGCCGGGGTCCGGACGCATCCCCACCCGGGGCGGGCCGAACGCGCTCTCAGGCGCGTCCGGGCCCGTGGTACCAATGGCGGATGGCCCGCCGTCCCGCACCCCGCCGTGCCCCGCGCCAGTTCAGCCGCACCGACCGGCTCGGCGAGCTGGTGCGCGAGGTGGTCGCCTCCGAGCTCGAGCGCATCGGCGACGAGCGGCTGGACCTCGTCACCATCACCGGCGTCCAGGTCGACGGCTCGCTCGAGCACGCCGACGTCTTCTACTCGGCGCTCCAGGCCGAGGCGGACGGCCGGACCGACGAGGTCGCCGAGGCGCTCGAGGAGCGGCGCTGGAAGGTGCAGCAGGTCGTGAACCGCGAGGTGCGGGCCCGCAAGACGCCCCAGATCACCTTCAAGCACGACGACGTGCTCACCTCCGCCCTCCGCGTCGAGGAGATCCTCCGGGACATCGGCACCGAGGGCGACGGCGCGGACGCCGGTCCCACGAGGTGACCGACGCGCCGCCCGCGCCGGTCGGGCTGTGCGTGGTCGACAAGCCCGGGGGCTGGACGAGCCACGACGTCGTGGCCCGGTCGCGGCGCCTCCTCGGCACGCGGAAGGTCGGCCACGCCGGGACGCTGGACCCCATGGCCACCGGCGTCCTCGTGCTCGGCGTCGGTCGCGCCACGAAGCTGCTGACGTTCCTGGGCGGCCTCGGCAAGACGTACCGGGCCTCCATCCGGTTCGGGGTGGAGACCGACTCGCTCGACGCCGACGGCGAGGTCACCGCCACGCACGACATGGCGCCGCCCGACGAGGACGCGGTCCGGGCTGCGGCCGCCACGCTCACGGGCGACCTGCTGCAGGTGCCGCCGATGGTGTCGGCGATCAAGGTCGACGGGAAGCGGCTGCACCAGCTCGCCCGCGAGGGCCGGGAGGTGGAGCGGGCGCCGCGGCCGGTCACCGTGTCGCGCTTCGAGGTGGCACCGACCTCGGACCCGATGGTGTGGGACGCCGTCGTCGACTGCTCCTCCGGCACGTACGTGCGCGTCCTCGCCGCGGACCTCGGCAGCGCCCTCGGCGGGGGTGCGCACCTCGCCGCCCTGCGGCGCACGGCGGTCGGCCCGTTCACGCTCGACGAGGCGGTCGCGCTCGACGCCGTGGACCCGGGCGCGCTCCTGCCGCCGTCGTCGGTCGACCGGGTGCTCGACGCCACCGGCGCCGAGGCCGACGCGGTGGCGCGGATCGGGCACGGGGCGGTGCTGCCCGCGGCGGCGCTCGGCCTCGGGGACGCCGATCCCGCGGATCGCCCCGGGCCGTTCGCGGTGCTCGACGGCGGTGGCCGGCTGCTCGCCGTCTACGGCTGGCACCGCGACGGATCGCTCAAACCGGCGTTCGTCCTGGCCGGGTGACGCGCCGGTAGCCTCCGCCCCGTGGAGGTCCTCCGCGACGTCGAGTCGTGTCCCGCTCCGCCCGAGGGCACGGTCGTCACCATCGGTGCGTACGACGGGGTCCACCTCGGCCACCGCGCCGTCATCGCGGACGTGCGCGAGCGCGCCGCCGCCACCGGGCGCCGCTCCGCCGTGATCACCTTCGACCGGCACCCCGCGCAGGTCATCCGGCCCGACTCCGCGCCGCTGCTCCTCACCGACCTGGACCAGAAGCTCGAGCTCCTCGGCGCCACCGGCGTCGACTACGTGCTCGTGATCCGCTTCGACGAGGAGCGGGCCCGTGAGACGGCCGAGGACTTCGTCGAGTCCGTCCTCGTCCGGTGCCTGAACGCCGGCGAGGTGGTCGTCGGCGAGGACTTCCACTTCGGCCACCGCCGCCTCGGCGACGTCGCGCTGCTCGAGGACATGGGCTCGTCGCTGGGGTTCGTCGTGCACGGCCTCCGGCTCGTGGGCACCGACGGCGCCGCCGCCCGGGACGACGGCCAGGTGTCGTCGACGGCCATCCGGCGGGCCCTGCACGAGGGCCGCCTCGCGGACGCCAACCTGATGCTCGGGCGCCCGCACGAGATGCGGGGGCCCGTCGTCCACGGCGACCAACGGGGCCGCACCCTGGGGTTCCCGACCGCGAACGTGGCGATCGGCGCCGAGATGCTCATGCCGGCCGACGGCATCTACGCCGGGCAGCTCGAGCGCCGTTCGAGCGGGGCGGTGCTGCCCGCTGCGATCTACGTCGGCAAGCGGCCGACCTTCTACGACGACCGGGCCATGACGCTGCTCGAGGTGCACGTGCTCGGCTTCTCGGGCGACCTGTACGACGAGGACGTGGCGGTCCGGTTCACCCACCGGATCCGCCCCGACGCCCGGTTCGCGTCGGTCGAGGAGCTGACCGCGCAGCTGCGCGCCGACTGCGACCGGGCCGCCGAGCTGCTCGGCGTCGGCCCGCCGCCCGCACCGCGCCCCTGACCGCGGGCCCAGCCGCGATCTGAACGTCGATCAGGGAGTGCGGGGATCCGGCGGTCCGCCCCGGTACGGTGTCAGGGCCTCGTACACCCGCGCGGTGTCGGGGCGAGCCGGGTCCGCCGAGCGTCGGCGGGTCGGGGAAGGGACCGATATGAGCCAGGTGCTGGAGCCGATCGAGGGACCGGTCCTCGACGAGCCGCTCGCCGCGGGCGAGGTCCAGGTCCCGCGGCTGGCGCGGCACGAGATCACCCTCTCCGACGGGCACCTCGTCGGGGTCACCGTCGCCGGCGAGGGCGTGCCCCTCGTCGTGGTCCACGGGTTCTCCGCCGAGGGGTTCCTCTACGCGCAGTCCCTCTCCCGGCTCGTGAGCATGGGGTTCCGGGTGGTCGCCATCGACACCGCGGGCCACGGCGCCACGCAGGGGCTGCCGCTGTCCGGCCAGGACATCAACGACTACGCCGACCTCCTCGGCCGCTGCATCGACGAGCTCGGCATCGAGCGCTTCGTGCTCGCCGGCCACTCGATGGGCGGCCAGCTGATCGCCCGGCTCGGCGCCAAGTGGCCCGAGCGGACCATGGGCGTGATCCTGATCGACGCCATCGTCGGCGACACCTGGGACCGGATGGTGTACCTGTTCCGCGTCGCCCCGCCGCTGCTCGGCGTCGTCGGCGCGCTGCTCATGATCGACTCGGCCACGGTGGTCCCGGCGTTCACCGACCCGGTGCAGGCGGCGAAGCTGCTCCGCCTCGTCGTGCCCACGGTGGCCGGCCACGTGGTGCAGCCGTGGCGCCTGATCGGCCCGATGACGTCCATCCTGCGGACCCGCTCGAGCCGCTACGCGCTCAACGACCTCAGCGCCGCGGGCGTCCCGGTCTTCGCCCTGCACGGCTCGTGGGACCTGGCGGTGCCGCACCGCACCGCGGTGGACGCCGCCCGGCGCACCGACGGCGTCCTCGTGACCGTCGAGCACGCCGGTCACTCCTGGCTGCTGCGCGACCCGGAGACGCTGCCGGCGATCATCGCCGAGCTGCTGGCGGGGGAGCTGGGTGACGGGATCCGTCGCTCCCTGCGGGCCGCCGGTGTGCGGTCGAGGTCGCCGAAGCTCTCGGACATCGAGCGGGTCTGCTACCGACCCGACGCCCGGGTGTTCGCCCTCGCCCCGGCCGATTCTCGGCGCAAGGCCGCCGGCCGCCACCGCCACCCGCGGTACCGGTGGCGGGTGGAGCGCCCCGGCGGCTGACTGGTACGGTGTCCGGTCCCGGCCGACGGCCGGGGACCGCTCCGGGTCGCGCGGCGCCTCACGGCACCGACGGGCACCGGGGCTGGGTACGAGACCCGACCGGCGGCCCTCCGGGGCGCCGTGGACAGGAGCATGCACCATGGGCAACCGAGCGCCCACCAACCTGCCGCCCAAGGGCGACACGATCGCCAAGTTCCGCAAGCACGAGTCGGACACCGGCTCGCCCGAGGTCCAGATCGCGCTCCTCACGGACCGCATCGAGCACCTCACGGAGCACCTCAAGGTCCACAAGAAGGACCACCACTCCCGTCGCGGCCTCCTGATGCTGGTCGGCAAGCGCCGCCGGTTCCTCGACTACCTGAAGAACAACGACGTCGAGCGCTACCGCGCCGTCATCGCGGAGCTCGGCCTCCGACGTTAGGAGGAGCCCCGCGCGGCAGCCTCCGACGTTAGGAGGAGCCCCACGCAGCAGCCTGCGGCGCTGACCGGGTGCTGGCGGACCCCGTGGTCGTGATCCGACCGCTGCGGACGCCGAAGGTGGGTGCGACGCCCCCTCAGGAGGTTTCCTGAGGGGGCGTTCGCGTCCCCGGGCGCCGCGTCGGGTAGCCTGCCGGCAACAACTGCGGCAGCCCGGTCAGTAACCGGTTGCCGGTGTCCGGCCCCTCGGGGTCCAGGCCCTCCCACGGCGCTCGATCGCCGCCGGAGCCGCCGGATCCGGGCGAGCAGCCGGGGATCGACCACTGGGAACTGGCCCTCCGCCGCACCGACCGACCCGTGCAGGGTCGAAGGAGGGCCTCATGGCCGAACCCACACGCGTCGCGTCACCCGTCGGTGGCGATGACGAGAAGACCATGTCGTTCGAGACGGGCCAGCTGGCCGGCCTCGCCGGAGGCGCCGTCATGGCCGGCCTCGGCGAGACCCGGGTCCTGGTGACCGCCACGGCGGCGAAGCACGTCCGCGAGGGCATCGACTTCTTCCCGCTGACCGTCGACATCGAGGAGCGGATGTACGCCGCGGGCAAGATCCCGGGCTCGTTCTTCCGCCGCGAGGGCCGGGCGCCCGAGTCCGCGATCCTGACCTGCCGCCTGATCGACCGGCCGCTGCGCCCGTCGTTCCCCGACGGCTTCCGCAACGAGGTGCACATCGTCGGCACCGTCATGGGCGCGGACCAGCGCAACCCGTACGACGTCCTCGCCATCAACGCCGCCTCGGCCGCGCTGATGCTGTCCGACGTGCCGTTCGACGGCCCGATCGGTGCCGTGCGCATGGCGTACACCCAGGACGGCACCTGGCTGGCGCACCCGACCTACGAGGAGAGCGACGACTCGACCTTCGAGATCGTCGTCGCCGGTCGTGAGCTCGACAACGGCGACGTCGCCGTGATGATGGTCGAGGCCGGCGGCACCGAGCGCTCGTTCGAGTACTACGAGGACGGCGCGCCGAAGGTCGACGAGGCCGCGCTGGCCACCGCCCTCGAGGAGTGCAAGCGCTGGATCAAGGACGCCATCGCCCTGCAGCGCCAGCTCGTCGAGCAGGTCGGCTCGAAGCCGAACATGGAGTTCGACGTCCAGGTCGACTACACGCCGGCCATCTACGACGAGGTCACCGCGCTCGGCGGTGAGCGCATCTCCGAGATCATGCAGATCGCCGACAAGGCCGACCGCTCCGCCGCGGAGGACGCGCTGCGCTCCGAGCTGCTCGAGCGCGTGGTGCCGGGCCTCGTCGAGGCCGCGGTCGCCGGCGGCGCCCCCGAGGAGTCGGCCATCGCGCTGGCCAACAAGCAGGTGAAGAACGCGTTCCGCTCGCTGTCGAAGGCGACCGTGCGCACCCGCATCGTCAAGGAGGGCGCCCGCATCGACGGCCGCGGCCTCAAGGACCTGCGCCCGCTGTCGGCCGAGGTCGGCGTCATCCCGACCGCCCACGGCACCGGCCTGTTCCAGCGCGGCGAGACCCAGGTGCTCAACTTCTGCACCCTGGGCATGGCCAAGATGGACCAGATGATCGACGGCATCGACCCGATCACCAAGAAGCGCTACCTGCACCACTACAACTTCCCGCCGTTCTCGACGGGTGAGACGGGCTTCATGCGGGGCCCGAAGCGCCGTGAGATCGGCCACGGGGCGCTCGCCGAGCGCGCCGTGTTCCCGGTGGTGCCCTCCCTCGAGGAGTTCCCGTACACGATCCGCCTCGTGTCCGAGGTGCTGTCGTCGAACGGCTCCACGTCGATGGCGTCGGTGTGCGGCTCGACCCTCTCGCTCATGGACGCCGGCGTGCCGATCAAGGCGCCGGTGGCCGGCATCGCGATGGGCCTCGTCCACGCGGACGGCGAGTACGCCACGCTGACCGACATCCTCGGCGCCGAGGACGCGTTCGGCGACATGGACTTCAAGGTCGCCGGCACCGCCGACGCCGTCACCGCCCTCCAGCTCGACACCAAGATCGACGGCATCCCCGCCGACGTGCTGGCTGCTGCGCTGGAGCAGGCCAAGGAGGCCCGCCTCCAGATCCTCGAGGTCATGCACGGCGCGATCGCCGAGCCCCGCCCCGAGGTCAACGAGACCGCGCCGAAGATCATCAGCTTCGAGATCCCGGCGGACAAGATCGGTGAGGTCATCGGCCCGAAGGGCAAGGTGATCAACTCGATCCAGTCCGAGACCGGGGCGAACATCTCGGTGGACGACGACGGCCTCGTCGGCATCGTGGCGATCGCCGCGGTCGACGGCGGCGCCGTGGCCGAGGCCGAGCGCCAGATCAAGCTGATCCTCGACCCGCCGACGGCCGACGTCGGCGCCACGTACGAGGGCCGGGTCGTGAACATCACCAAGTTCGGTGCGTTCGTGAACATCCTCCCGGGCCGCGACGGCCTGGTCCACATCTCGAAGCTCGGTGGCGGCAAGCGCATCGACCGGGTGGAGGACGTGGTCACGCTGGGCGACCCGATCACGGTCGTCGTCGACGACATCGACCCGAACGGGAAGATCTCGCTGTCCCCGGTGGGCGAGCTCGCCGGATCGGACGCCGGCCCAAAAGCTGACGGCGGCGACGATGCCGTCGCCGGCGGTGGCGACCGCGCCGGCAACGGCGACGGTGGCCGGCGCAACGAGCTGAACTTCACCGACGCCTTCGACGCCGAGCTCCTCGAGGAGTTCGGTGACCTCGGACCGGCGCCCGCCCGCTCGGGTGGCGGCGGTGGCGGTGGCCGCGATCGCGGTGGCCGCGACCGTGGCGGCCGCAGCCGGGGCGGTCGGCGGCGCGGGTGAGCCAGGTCGGGCCGTGCGGCGCCGGG
>JAEVZA010000132.1 GCA_023392475.1 Actinomycetes bacterium
GGGCTGCGGGCCGCGGTGACCGGCGCGCAGACCCGCGGCGGCCCGCGCGTGGTGGTGGTCGGCACCGATCGGGACGCCAACGTGGCCGTCCACCGGCGCCTCGAGGATGCGGTCGCGGCGGCGGTCGCGGGTAGCGTCGACGCCGATGGGTGACGACGAGGGAGCCGGCGAGGCCTCCGACGGCCTCGAGCCGGACCGCGAGGTCGGTGGGTTCGACGGGCCGCCGGTGGTGGAGATCGAGGAGGCCATCCGGCTGGAGGGGGCACCCGTGCCCCGCAGGGTGGGCGAATCGGTGGTGGCCGAGGGCCGGGTCCTGGGCTGGGCCGAGTACGGCCACCCCGACGGCGACCCGCTGCTCTGGTTCCACGGCACGCCCGGCGCCCGCACCCAGGTGCCTCCCAGCATCCACGAGGCGGCGCTCCAGCGCGGCTTCCGGGTGATCGCCGTCGAGCGCCCCGGCACGGGCGTGTCGACCGACCACCGCTACCACCGGATCGTCGACTTCGCGGGCGACATCGAGGTGCTCGCCGACGACCTCGGCCTCGACCGGTTCGGCGTGGTCGGCCTCTCCGGCGGCGGTCCCTACACGCTCGCCGTGGCGCACGAGCTGCCCGAGCGGGTCGTGGTCGCCACCCTCCTCGGCGGGCTCGGCCCCACCCGTGGCCCCGACGCCGTCTGGTCCTACACCCGGGTGATGCGGTTCGCCGCGCCGGTGTTCGAGGTCATGCGGACGCCGATCGGCGCGGTGCTGGGGTCCGTGGTGGAGGTCCTGACGCCCGTCGCCGATCCCGCGTTCAGCCTGTACATCACGCTGCTCGGCTTCGCCGACAAGCCCGTGCTGCGGGACCCCCAGTTCCGGGCGATGTTCCTGCAGGACCTCATCCGCGCCGGCGAGCTCCGGTCGGCCGCCCACGACTTCGCGCTGTTCAGCCGCCACTGGGGCTTCGCGCTGGACGAGGTCGCGCCGCCCGTCATCGTGTGGCAGGGCCTGGCCGACACGATCGTCCCGCCGAGCCACGGCCACCACCAGGCCGCCCGCCTGCCGCGCGGTGAGCTCCGCGTGCGCCCGGGCGAGGGCCACTTCGCCGGGTTCGCCGACGTCGTCGTCGTCCTCGACGCCATCCGCGAGGTGTGGGCGCAGGAGACGACGTCGCCGGTCAGCCTCGCCGGTCGCCGGCGCGGCCCCCGCGACTGATCTCGCCCCGCCCCACACCCCCGTTCCGTTCGTCGGAAGCGGGGGTTCCCGCCCGCTTCCGACGAACAGAACGGGCGTGCGCCGGTCGGGATGACGGGACGACGGGGCGCGGGGTTCAGAGCTGCCGCAGGAGCGGGCCGAGCACGGCCTGCGCCTTGGACCGGGTCTCCTCGAGCTCGGCCATCGGGTCCGAGTCGGCGACGACGCCGACCCCGGCGAACAACCGCGCGGTGGGGCCATCGACCTGGGCGCCGCGGATCCCGACGCCGAACGCGCCGTTGCCGTGCGCGTCGACCCAGCCCACCGGCCCGGCGTAGCGACCCCGGTCCGCCTCCTCGAGCTGCGCCTGGAGCTCCAGCGCCTGCTCCCGCGGCCAGCCGCCGACGGCCGGCGTGGGGTGCAGCGCGGCGACGAGGTCCAGCACGGAGGGCTCGGGGTGGGAGAGCCGCCCCTCGACGAGGGTGGCGAGGTGCTGCACCGGACCGGCGGCCACGACCGACGGCACCGGCTCGGCGTCGAGGTACGAGCACCACGGGAGCAGCGTCTCGTGGACCACGTCGATGGTGATCTGGTGCTCCTCCCGGTTCTTGTGGGAACCGAGCAGCTCGCCGGCGCGGCGCTGGTCGGCCTCGGGGTCGCCGGTGCGGGGCAGCGTGCCGGCCATGGGCTGGGCCCGCACGACGTCGCCGACCCGGGACACCAGCAGCTCGGGGGTCGCACCGACGTGGCCGTCGATGCAGAAGCAGATGGCGTGGGGTGCACCGGCGCGCATGCGGCCGTAGAGGTCGGCCACGTCGATGGGCTGGTCCGCCGTCGCGAGGAGCTCCCGTGCGAGCACGACCTTCGTGAGCTCGCCTGCCGCGATGCGCTTGGTGGCGACGTGCACGGCGAGCAGCCAGTGGTGGATGCCCCGCACGCTCGACACGGTCACGGACGGCGGCCCGGGGAAGCCCGTGATCTCGATCGTCGCGCCCGGGTCACCGGGCGGGTGCACGCTGGTGGTCGTCGTCCAGCGCTCGCCGTCCGACGTCGACCCGTGCACGACTTCCGGCACGACGAGGGACGCGGCGACCGACCGGTCGTAGGGGAGGGAGCCGAACGCCACCGGGCCCGACCCGAGGGGGCCGGCGCCCTCCGTCGGCAGCCCGGCCAGCACCTCCGCGACGCGTCCCACGTGGTCGGGCCACGGTGCGGGGAGCTCGATGCGCAGCGCCTCCCCCGATCCCCACATGCTCCGGCGCGGCGACGAGAACGCTGTGACGTGCTCGAGCCGTGCGGGCGGTCCCGGGTCGCTCGCCGGCTCCCCGGGCGTGGTGCGCGCGACCAACCCGCTCACGCCGCCCTCACCGGCCGGCCCGCGTGGCGGTGATCAGCTGGGCGATGCCGCCCGACAGGAGCACGCGGTCCACGTCGGTGAACCCGGCGTCCTCGGCGGTCGCCCGCAGCTCCTCGGGCGGCGGGAGGTAGGCCACCGAGCGGGGCAGGTACCGGTAGGCGTCGCCGTCGGACAGGAGGCCACCGATGCGGGGCACGACCTGGCCGAAGTAGATGCCGTGCCCGAGGCGCAGGATCGGGTTGGGCGGCTCGGCCACCTCGACCAGCGCGATCCGCCCTCGGTCGCGGATCACGCGGGCCAGCTCGCGGAGCGTCCCCCCGAGGTCGGTGAAGTTGCGGAGCGCGAACCCGCACGTGGCGCCGTCGACCGACGCGTCGGGCATCGGGAGCGCGGCGCCGTCGGCCTGCACGCGCGGAAAGGGCTCCGGCGCGGCGCGGAGCATGCCGAAGCTCAGGTCGACGCCGACCGGCACGAGCCGCCGGGCGAGGAGGTCACGGGCCAGGTCGCCGGTGCCGCACGCGAGGTCCACGACCACGGAACCGGGCACCAGGCCGAGCGCACCGACCGTGCGACGCCGCCACCCGACGTCCATGCGGAACGTCATCACCCGGTTGACGAGGTCGTAGCGGGGTGCGATGACGTCGAACATCGCCTGCACCGAGCGGGTCTTCTCGTCGCCCGTCGGCAGCGGCTCGTCGGGTCGCGGGATCAGGGCCCTCGGGTCGGGTGCGGGTGCGGTCACGGCGACCACCCTACGGCCGGCTCAGGAGGTGGCCGGCAGCACACCGTGGGCGACGAGGTCCTCCCGCGCCCGCTCGGGCGTGGTGAACAGCTCGGCCGCCCAGCCCGCGGCGCGCGCCCCCTCGACGTTCGGCATCGAGTCGTCCAGGAACAGGGCGTCGGCGGCCTCGAAGCCGAAGCGCGCCTCGCAGCGGCGGAAGATCTCCGCGTCCGGCTTGAGGATGCCCTCCTCGCCGGAGATGACCACGCCCTCCAGCCGCTGCAGCACCGGGTAGGCCTCGGGGATCCCGACGAAGCAGATCGCCGACCAGTTCGAGAGCCCGACGCAGCGCAGGCCGGCGGCGAGCAGCTCGTCGATGAGCGCCTCGGTCCCCGCGATCACCTCACCCAGGCTGTGGCGGAAGTGCTCGACGTAGCCGTCGATCACCCACCCGTGGCCCGGGTGGCGCTCCTCCATGATCCGCCGCACCTCCTCGATCGGCGCGCCCCGGTCGAGGTGGACGTTCGCCTCGAGGTCGAACACCTCGTCCGCGAGCCGGCGGACCTCCTCGGGGTCGTCGACGAAGCGCTCGAGCGCGTTCGACCGGTCCCACGGGATCACCACGTTGCCGAGGTCGAACACGACCACCGTCGGCGTGCTCACGACGACACCTCCCCGGCGCCCCCGGCGACCGCGCCCTCGGCCGCCTGGGCCCGCGCCCACCGGTAGTCCGCCTTCCCCGAGGGCGACCGCTGGATCTCGTCCCGCCGCACGATCGTCTTCGGCAGCTTGTAGCGGGCGACGTGCCGGGCCGCCTCCTCGAGGAGGTCGTGGTCGCTGGCCCCGACGCCGTCGGCGAGCTGCACGATGGCCACCACCTCGTTGCCCCACCGCTCGGACGGGCGACCGGCGACCACCACGTCGAACACCGCCGGGTGGTGCAGCAGCGCCTGCTCGACCTCCTCGGCGAAGATCTTCTCGCCGCCCGAGTTGATGGTCACCGAGTCCCGGCCGACGAGCTCCAGCCGGCCCGACGCGGTGAGCCGGGCGCGGTCGCCGGGGACCGAGTAGCGGACCCCGTCGATCACCGGGAACGTGCGTGCCGTCTTGTCGGCGTCGCCGAGGTACCCGAGCGGGACCCGGCCCGCCTGCCCGAGCCAGCCGAGGCCGTCGTGGCCGGCGCCGAGCACCTCGGTCAGGTCCTCCGAGAGGATGCACATGCCCGGACCGGGCGTGAAGTCGCCGGTCGTGGCCGAGGCCCCGGCCGAGCTGAGCTGCACGCCCTGCTGGCCGGTCTCCGACGAGCCGAGGCCGTCGATCACCACGATCGATGGCAGCGCCGCGAGGAGCCGGTCCTTCACGCCCGGCGACAGCGCCGCGCCGCCGGAGGCGACGGCGAGCAGCGACGAGAGGTCGTGGCCGCCGGCCTCGATGCCCTCGACGAGGGGTCGACCGAACGCGTCGCCGACGATCAGCGCGACGTTCACCTGCTCGGCCGCGACGGTGCCGAGCAGGTCGTCCACGTCGAGGCGGTCGGTGACCGACGGCAGCACGATCGTGTTGCCGTTCGTGAACGAGCCGAAGGCCACCCAGTGCGCGGCGCCGTGCATGAACGGCGGGGCGGGCAGCACGCGGGCGCCGCCGTCGACGGCGTGGGTGCCGATCTGGTCGAGCGACGTCCACTCCTGCTGGTCGTCGAGCCGGCGGCCGCCCATCCCGGTCACGAAGATGTCGGCCTGCCGCCACAGCACGCCCTTCGGCATGCCGGTCGTGCCGCCCGTGTAGAGGATGTACAGGTCGTCGGGCGACCACGCGGCCACGAGGTCCGCCGGCAGCTCCGGCGACGTCGCCTCGAGCGCGTCGTCGAACCACTCCGCGCCCGGCAGCAGGTCGTGGCCTGAGCCGTCGGCGACCTGGAGGAGGACCTCGAGGCGAGGGAGCCGGTCACGCACCGCCTGCAGGGTCGGCGCGAACGCCGAGTGGTACACGACGGCCCGCGCCCCGGCGTCGGCGAGCAGGTACTCGAGCTCCTCCGCCACGTAGCGGTAGTTGACGTTGAACGGCGCGACGCGGGCCTTGTAGGCCCCGAGCATGGACTCCAGGTACTCGGGGCAGTTGTGGAGGTACAGGGCCAGGTGGTCCTGGCCCGACTCGTGGCCGGCGAGGCCCGCCCGGTCGGTGACCGACCCGAGGCCGCGGGCCCGCAGCGCGTTCGCCACCCGTCGGGTGCGGTCGCCGAACCCCCGGTAGGTGCGCCGCAGCGCCGTGCCGTCGGCGCGGCGCGCCACGGTGCACTCGCGGTCGGGCACGGCGGCCTCCACGGCCTCGTGCACGGCTGCCAGGTTGAACTCCACGTGATCCCCCGGATGGATGGCCCCGGACGGGGATCGTAGGGGAGCGGCGCTGGCGCCTCAGCCGCAGCGGGTGCCATCGGCGGGGACGGTCCGCCCGACGAGGTAGCGGTCGACGAGCCGGGTGACGCAGTCGTCCACCCCGTACGCGGTGTGGCCGTCGATGGCGGCGGTCACGAGCACGCCGGAGCGCAGGTGATCCGCGACGGCGACGGCGTTGGAGTAGGGCGTGGCGGGATCCGCGGTGTTGCCCACGACGAGGATCGGCGGGGCGCCGGGCGCCGTGATCGCCGCGGGGACGTGGGTGCTGCGGTAGGGCCAGGTCGCGCAGGGCAGCAACTCGTTGGCGACCGAGCCGCCGAACCGCGGCGACACCCGCCGGGCCTCGTCGGAGAACGCCTGCCACGCCGCCGCGCCGAGCGGCGGGGGCGTGTCGGTGCACACGACCGCCGCGTAGGCGCCGTAGCCGCCGAGGTCGTAGTAGCCCTCGGCCAGGTCCCAGAGCCGGGACCCGTCGTGGTCGTCGAGCGCGTCGGCCAGTGCCGGGCCGAGGTCGCGCCAGCCGTCCGACCCGTACGCCACGTAGGTGGCGGCCACCGCCAGCTCGGACGGCCCGATGTGGTGGCCGTGACCGGCCGGGATCGGCGTGCGCTCCACCTGGTCGCGGACCTCGTCGTAGGCGGCCGCGAGGTCGGCGACGCCGCACCTGTGCTCCCCGGCCCTCCGGCACGCCGTCACGTTGCCCGCGAAGGCCTGGTCGAAGCCGCGGACCTGGCCGAGGAGGAAGTCGGTGAACGACAGCTCCGGGTCGACCACGCCGTCGAGCACCATCGTCCGGATCCGGTCGGGGAAGAACGCCGCGTACTGCTGGCCGATCTGCGTGCCGTACGAGAACCCGACGTAGTTGAGCGGCTCGTCGCCGAGCGCCCGGCGGATCGCCTCGAGGTCCCGGGCCACGTCGTCGGTCCCGAGGTGGGGGAGCAGCGCGCCGTCGGTGGCCCCGCAGTCCCGGGCCACGGCGTCGGCCCGCTGCTCGAGCGTGGCCTCCTCCTGCGGCGTGTCGGGGTCGGGGTCGGCCCGGAGGAACGGTCCGACGGTCCGGCCGCCGCACCGGACCGCGGTCGATCGACCGACGCCCCGCGGATCCCAGCTCACGACGTCGAAGCGGCGGGCGACGGTCGCGTCGAACGGATCCGACTCGAGCAGGTCGAGGCCGGAGCCGCCGGGTCCGCCGGGGTTCACGAGGACGGACCCGATCCGGTCCCCGGTGGCGGGCAGCCGGGCGAGCGCGAGGTCGACGGTCGCGCCGGCGGGCGCGGACCAGTCGAGCGGCACGGTGAGCGTGGCGCACCGCGCGCCGGCGGCGATGTCGCACGAGCGCCACCGCAGCGGCGCGGGCCGCCACGCGTCGGGGAACCCGTTCGGGACCGTGGTGGTCGTGCTCGACGGCGCCGGTGGGTCGGTCGGCGGCGCGGCGGTGGTGGGCCTCGGCGGGGAGGTGGCATCGGCCCGCGCGTCGCCGTCGCCGGCGCAGGACGACGCCGCGACCGCCGCGACGAGCAGGAGCGCGACCGCGGCGGCGAGCGGCGGTCGGCGAGGGAGGCGCGGCACCGGCCCACAGTACGAGGGCGGCTCCCGGGCCCGTCCTAGTCTCCTGAGCATGATCTTCGGTGCGTTCGCCCCACAGGGCTGGAAGATGGAGCTCGCGGGCATCGCGGACCCGCGCGAGAAGTGGGCCACGACGCTGCGCACCGCGCTGCTCGCGGAGGAGCTCGGCCTCGACTCGATCTGGGTCTACGACCACGTGCACAACGTCCCGGTGCCGAGCCGCGAGGCGGTCTTCGAGTGCTGGTCGACGATGGCCGCGCTCGCCCAGGCCACCTCCACGATCCGGCTCGGGCAGATGGTCAGCTGCGCGGGCTACCGGAACCCGGCGCTCGTCGCCAAGATCACGTCGACGATCGACGTGATCTCCGACGGCCGCCTCGACTGGGGCATCGGGGCCGGCTGGTACGACCAGGAGTTCCGTGCCTACGGCTACGACTTCCCGTCCGCCGCGGACCGCATCCGCATGCTGCGCGAGACGGTCGAGATCGTCACCGCGATGTGGTCGGAGCCGGAGACCACCTACGAGGGCCGGCACTTCACGGTGCAGGGCGCGCAGTGCGACCCGAAGCCGCTCCAGTCACCGCACCCGCCCGTGTGGATCGGTGGCGGCGGCGAGCAGCTCACCCTGCGGGTCGTGGCCCGGCACGCCGACCGGTCGAACTTCGGCGGCAAGCCCGACGAGTGGGCGCACAAGCGCGACGTGCTGCGCCGCCACTGCTCGGAGGTCGGCCGCGACGCGGACGAGATCACGATGACGTGGTCGCCCGAGGTCTTCCTCCGGGAGGACGAGGACGAGATCGTGCGCGGCGGCACCCGCAGCTTCTGGGGCGAGGAGTTCTCGTCGTGGCGCGACGGGAACCTGGTCGGGACGCCCGAGCAGGTGTGCGAGAAGCTGGAGGCCTACCGGCAGCTCGGCTGCGGCGGCATCGTGCCGTGGTGCTCGGACTACCCCGAGGACGAGTCCCTGCGCCTCCTGGCCACGAAGGTCGCCCCCGAGTTCCGGTGACGGGCCTACTCGGCGTAGCGGAAGATGATCTCCGCCACGCAGGCGGGCTTGTCGGCGCCGTCGACCTCGAAGGTGAACGTCATCGAGATCTGCGCCCAACCGCCGCCGAGGTCGTCCACGGCGTCGAGGTGCGCGCCCAGGCGGAGCTTCGAGCCGACGGGCACGGGCGAGGGGAAGCGGACCTTGCCGCACCCGTAGTTCACGCCCATCTTCGTGCCGTTGACCCGCAGGATCTGCGGCATGAGGACCGGGCCCAGCGAGAGCGTCAGGTAGCCGTGGGCGATCGGCCCGCCGAACGGGCTCTCCTTGGCCGCCCGCTCGGGGTCGACGTGGATCCACTGGTGGTCGCCGGTGGCGTCGGCGAAGGTGTTCACCCGCTCCTGCGTGATCTCCAGCCAGTCGGAGTACCCCAGGTGGGTCCCGACGAGCTCCATCAGTCCTGCGATGCCGTTCACCTCGGTGGCCATGATCCGATCATGGCAGCGGCCGCCGCGGGGCGGCCAACCGGGCGGTCGCGGCGTCGCCGCCGTCGCGGCTCAGCTGAACCAGATGCGCTGGTGCTCCCGCGACTGCGTGTGCAGGAGCAGCGCGACGAGGGCCCACACGAAGATCGCGTTGAGGATCCCGCCGGGCAGCAGGATGTCGACGATCGAGCCGCCGCTCACGATCGCCACCACGAAGGGCAGGAACGCGGAGACGACGGCCACCCGGTAGCCGATCTTCTTCTCGTTGGCGATGCCGTAGGCCCCGTAGAGCGACGTGGCGAGCGCGCCGAAGGAGAAGATCCGGCCCAGCGCCGTCAGCTGGAGGTTCGGGTTCAGGCCGACGGAGAGGATGCCCAGCGCGGCCCAGAAGGCGTTGAAGTACAGCAGCCACTGGCTGATGACGAGCGTCTGCGGGAGGCGCGGGTTGTACCAGCGCCGCTGGGACAGGCGGGGACTCGTGGCCATGGCTGACAGTGTTGCAGGTGTGGTGCTGGCCGCCGGGGCGGGGCGGCGGTTGCGGCCCCTCACGGACCTCCGCCCGAAGGCGCTGTGCCCGGTGGGCGACACCACGCTGCTCGACCGGGCGCTCGACGCCGTCGGCGCGGCGTGCGGGCCCGTGGCGACCAACGTCCACCACGGGCGCGACGCCGTGCTCGCCCACCTGGCCGGCCGGCCGGACGTGCACGTGTCCGTCGAGGAGCCGGAGGCCCTCGGCACGGCGGGCGCCCTGGGCGCGCTCCGGGGCTGGCTCGACGGGCGGGCGGCCCTCGTCGTCAACGCGGACACGGTCCACGCCGAGGACCTCGCGGCGTTCGTCGCCGGGTGGGACGGCGAGCGGGTCCGACTCCTGATGACGGGGCCGCGGCCCTTCGGTCCGCGCAGCGGCGTCGTGGCGTCGATCGAGCCGTGGTCCGTGGTCGCCGGCCTCCCGGCCGAGCCGGCGGGGCTGTGGGAGGCCGTGTGGCGCCCGCCGGCCGAGGCGGCCGACGGCTCGATCGACGAGGTCGTCGCCGCCGGGACGGTCGTGGACTGCGGCACCCCGGCCGACTACCTCCGGGCGAACCTCTGGCTGAGCGGCGGGGCGTCGGTGGTGGGCCCCGGAGCGGTGGTGCGCGGGACGGTGGAGCGCTGCGTCGTGTGGCCCGGGTCCGTGGTGGAGGCGGGGGAGCACCTGGTCGACACCGTGCGGGCGGGCCCCCTCACCGTCCGCGTGGCAGCCCAGCCACTCACCCAGGAGCGGAAACGGAAATAGGGGTCGTCAGTCCGGCCCGAGGAGATCTGCGGCGCTCAGAGCTCGCAGCACGAGATCGAGGACCCCTATTTCCCCGGGCGGGGTGAGCGGGGGGACGGGGCGTGGCGTCATCGTGGGACGCGGCGCCCGACCGTCACCGGGGTCGCCTCGTGGCCGGCGCGGAGCTGGCCGCACGCGGCGTCGATGTCGGAGCCGCGGGTGTCGCGGATCGTGACGTTCACGCCGCGGTCCCGCAGGTCGTCGGCGAACGCGTGCACCCGGTTCCGCGACGAGCCCTGGACCGCGTAGCCCGGCGTCGCGTTGAGCGGGATGAGGTTGACGTGGGCGCGCAGCCGCCGGGCGATCGCGGCGAGCCGCTCGGCGTCGACGAAGCGGTCGTTGACGCCGGAGATCATCGCCCACTCGAAGCTCAGCCGGCGGTGGGTGGCGCGGACGTAGTCGGCGCACGCGGCCTCGAGATCGGCGAGCGGGTAGCGGCGGTTGATCGGCACGAGCTCGTCGCGCAGCTCGTCGTCCGCTGCGTGCAGCGAGACCGCGAGGTTCACCGGGAGGTCGGCCTCGGCCAGCCGGCGGATGCCGGGGACGAGCCCGACGGTGGAGAGGGTCAGGTGGCGGGCGCCGATGCCGACGTCGTCGTGGAGCCGGTGGACCGCCGCCCACGTGGCGTCGAAGTTGGCGAGCGGCTCGCCCATGCCCATGAACACGACGTTCGACACGCGCCGGTCGCCGGCCTCGCGGCGGGCCCGCACCACCTGCTCGACGATCTCGCCGACGGCGAGGTGGCGCTCGAAGCCGGCCTGCCCGGTGGCGCAGAAGCCGCACGCCATCGCGCAGCCCGCCTGGGTGGACACGCACACGGTGGTGCGGTCGTCGTAGTGCATGAGGACCGTCTCGACGCGGGCGCCGCCGTCCAGCTCCCACAGGAACTTGGTCGTGTCGCCGTCGTCGGCCACCACCCGGGCCACCTCGTCGAGGGCGGTCGGCAGCTCGTCCTCGAGCCGGGCCCGGAGCGCCTTCGGCACGTTCGACAGCTCGGACACCTCGAGGCCCCGCCCGTACAGGCCGTCCCACACCTGGTCGACCCGGTACGCGGGCTCGCCGGCGAGCAGCGCCTCGAGCGCGCCGCGGTCGACGTCGTAGCGGGTGGGCTCGGGCACCGCCCGAGCCTACGGGCCGGTCGGGCCCGCGGCGTAGGCCGCGTCGGAGTGGTGGAGCACGAACCCCATGCGCTCGTAGAGGCGGATCGCCGGGGTGTTCGTCGCCTCGACGTAGAGCATCCCCACCTCGAGCCCGGCATCGGCCAGGTGGTCGAGGCCGGCGGCGGTGAGCGCCCGGCCCAGCCCGGCGTGGTGGTGCGCCGGGTCGGCGGCGATCACGAAGATCTCACCGAGAGCCGGGTCCACCGCGGTCGCGGGGTGCACCCGGGTCCAGCAGAAGCCGGCCATGCCGCCGCGACCGCCGGGCCCGGGGGCGTCGTCGCGCACGAGGAACCCGTCGAGGTCGACCCACGGCTCCGCGAGCCGGGCCTCGAGGCGGGCGCGGTCCCAGCCGCCCTGGTCGGGGTGCCAGGCGAAGGCCCGGTTGTTGACGCCGAGCCAGTCCTCGACGTCGCGCCCGGGGTCGAACGGGCGCACGGCGAGCCGGTCGGTGCCGCCGCGTCCGCGGTCGTCGAGGGGCAGGGGGCGGCGCAGCTGGTGCAGGATCCGGACGAGGTGGCGGCCGCCCTCGGCCATCCGCCGGTCCAGCTCGGGCGTGACGGGCGAGACCCACTCGAGGGTGGGCTCGGACGGCGCGGAGGGGTCGGACGGGGCCACCGACGGCGCACGCTACCCTCCCGCCATGGCCCGTCCCCGAACCCCCGCCGGGCGGGCGCGCGTCACGAACGAGCGGCTCGCCGAGGAGTACCCCGACGCCGTCTGCGAGCTCGACCACACGAACCCGTTCGAGCTGCTCGCCGCCACGATCCTGTCCGCGCAGAGCACCGACGCCCGGGTCAACATCGTGAGCCCGTCGCTGTTCGCCCGGTACCCGACGCCGGCCGCGCTCGCCGCCGCGGACCCGGAGGAGCTCGAGCAGATCATCCACTCCACCGGGTTCTTCCGGGCGAAGGCGAGGAGCCTCATCGGGATGGCCACCGCGGTGGAGGAGCGCTTCGGCGGCGAGGTCCCGCCGAAGATGTCCGACCTCGTGACGCTGCCCGGCGTCGGGCGCAAGACGGCCAACGTCGTGCGGAGCGTCGCCATGGACCTGCCCGGCCTGCCCGTGGACACCCACGTGCTGCGGCTCTCCAAGCGGCTCGGGCTCACGGCCGACATGGGGGAGCCCGCGGCGTCGGATCCCGTCAAGGTCGAGCTCGTGCTCAACCGGATGGTGCCCGCCGCGGCCCGCGGCGACTTCAGCCTGCGGCTCATCCTGCACGGCCGCCGGGTGTGCGCGGCGAAGAAGCCGCGGTGCGAGGACTGCGTGCTGAACGACTTCTGCCCGTCGGCGTTCGTGGCCGCCCGCGGCGTCGTCGCCGGGTCCGGGACCGCCTGATCACGTCCGGAACGGCCTGGTCGGAGGGTCGTCGAGCCATCACGGATCGCGGTCCGGGCATCGTGGACAGTGATCAGGAGATGTGCTGGACTGTCGCTCACCAGGTTCCCGCCACCTGGTATCGGCGATCCGGGCTCCCGCCGCCTGGATCGCCCGGCCGGCGCCCCCGGGGGCGCCGGACGTCTTTTTCGGCGGGCGACCGACCGTCGGTCAGTCGTCGGTCGGGGGCAGCGCGGCCATGGCCCGGCGGAGGCGCCGGGAGGCGCCCTGCAGGTGCCGCTCGACCTCGTAGAGGTCACCCAGGAGGTCGTCCCGGGTGGTGCCCCGGACCTCGCCGGCGGACTCGTCCACGCGCTGCAGCAGCTGGTCGATCGTCGACTGCATGGACACCAGGTCGGCGTGGAGGCTCACCGGCCCTTCCTAGCAGCCGTCGGAACCCGTGCCGGTGGCCGTCGGGCCGCCCGCTACCTTGGCCGCCGTGCTCAGCCGACTCGACCTCCGCGGCGTGCCCGACGCCCGCGGGCGACTGCCCCGGCCCGAGGTGGCGGGCGAGGGCCCCGTGGCCGCCGTGCGAGAGATCCTGGCCGACGTCCGGGCGCGCGGCGACGAGGCGCTCGTGGAGCTCACGGAGCGGTTCGACGGCGTGGCGCTCGACCGGCTCCGGGTGTCGGAGGCGACGATCCGCGCCGCGCTCGACGCCACCGATCCCGCGGTGCGCGACGCCCTCGAGCTCGCCCGCGACCGCATCGACGCCCACCACCGCACCCAGCTGCGCCCCGAGGTGGTGCACGACACCGACGGGGTGCGCATCCGCTCGTACCACCGGGCCGTGGACCGGGCGGGCTGCTACGTGCCGGGCGGACGCGCCGCGTACCCGTCGACCCTGCTGATGACCGCGGTCCCGGCGCTGGTCGCCGGCGTGGGCGAGGTGGCGGTCTGCGTGCCGCCCGACCGCGCCACGGGCGCGGTCACGCCGGTGACCTTGGCGGCCGCCGCGGTGGCCGGCGTGGACGAGGTGTACGCGATCGGCGGGGCCCAGGCGATCGGCGCGCTCGCCTACGGCACGGCGAGCGTGCCGGCGGTGGACGTGATCTGCGGGCCGGGCAACAAGTACGTGGCCCTGGCGAAGCAGGAGGTCGCCGGCACCGTCGGCGTGGCGGCAGCGTTCGCCGGGCCGAGCGAGGTGGTGGTCGTCGCCGACGCATCGGTGCCGGCCGACTTCGCGGCGGTCGACGTCATCCTCCAGGCCGAGCACGGCCCCGACGGCCTGGCGTGGCTGATCTCGTGGGACCCGGCCGTGATCGAGGCCGTCGACGCGTCGATCGCCCGGCTCGTGGCCGCCGCGCCGCGGCGTGCGGAGATCGAGGCCACCCTCGCCGAGGGCGGGTACGCGGTGCTCGTCGACTCGCCCGAGGCGGCGATCGACGTGGCGAACCTCGTCGCACCGGAGCACCTCGAGCTGCTGTGCGAGGGCGCCGAGGGCCTCGTGCCGCTCGTGCGGAACGCCGGCGCGGTGTTCCTCGGGCCGTGGTCGCCCGCGTCGATCGGCGACTACCTCGCCGGGCCCAGCCACGTGCTGCCGACCGACGGCACGGCGCGGTTCTCCTCCGCCCTGACCGTGGACGACTTCCTCAAGCACCACCACGTCGTGACGGTCGACGGCCCGGCGTTCGACCGGATCGGGCCGGCCGTCGAGTCGCTCGCGGAGGCCGAGGGGCTCGAGGCGCACGCCGAGTCGATCCGGCTGCGCCGTGACGCACGCTCGGCGGGGTCGTCGTGAGCCGGCCGACGGTGCGCGACGACGTCGCGCTCATGGAGGGCTACCACTCGCCGCAGGTCGACGTGCGGGTGCGGCTCAACACCAACGAGGCGCCCGAGCCGCCGCCGCGGGCGTTCGTCGACGCGCTGCGCGAGGCGCTCGGCGACGTGCGGTGGCACCGCTACCCCGACCGCGCCGCGACCGTGCTGCGGGCGCGCATCGCAGCGGTCGAGTCCGCGGCCCTCGGGGATCCCGACCGGTTCCACGCGCCCGAGGTGTTCGCGGCCAACGGCTCGAACGAGGTCCTGCAGTCGCTGTGCCTCGCCTACGGCGGCGCGGGCCGGACCGTCGTGGCGTTCGAGCCGACGTACGCGCTGCACTCCCACATCGCCCGGGTGTGCGGCGCGTCGGTGGTCACGGGCGACCGCCGCGACGACTTCACGCTCGACCTCGACGAGGTCGCCCGGGTCGTCCGGGAGCACCGCCCCGCGATCACGTTCCTCTGCTCGCCGAACAACCCGACCGGTCGGCTGGAGGACGAGGCGACGGTGCGCGAGGTGCTGGAGCTCGTCGAGTCGGTCGACGGGCTCCTCGTCGTCGACGAGGCCTACGGCCAGTTCTCGCCGTGGTCGGCGCTCTCGCTGGTCGACGAGGACCGGTCGATCGTGGTGACCCGCACCTACTCGAAGACGTGGTCGGCCGCGGCGCTCCGGCTCGGCTACCTGATCGGTCCGTCGTGGGTCGTCGACGAGCTCGAGAAGGTCGTGCTGCCGTACCACCTGGACGCGCTCACGCAGCTCGCCGGCATCCTCGCCCTCGACCACCTCGCCGAGATGGAGGAGCGGGTGGCGCACCTGGTGGAGGAGCGGGGGCGGGTGGCGGCAGCGCTCGACGACCTGGCCGTGGAGCAGTGGCCGAGCGCCGCGAACTTCATCCTCTTCCGCCCGACCGGCCGCGACGGCGCCGAGGTGTGGCAGGAGCTCGTGGACCGGTCGGTCCTGGTCCGCAACTGCTCGTCCTGGCCCGGCCTCGACGGCTGCCTCCGCGTGACCCTCGGCACCCGGGACGAGGACGACGAGTTCCTGACGGCGCTCCGCGCCGTCCTCTGAGCGATCCGCCGGCCAACGCGTTCCGGGCCGGACGCGGCCGTCTGCCATCCTGGTTGCGTGAGCAGCACCCCACGGCGCACCGCGTCGGCCGAGCGCACCACGAAGGAGACCGAGATCTCGATCACGGTCGACGTCGACGGGACGGGCACGACCGACTGCACCACCGGCCTGCCGTTCTTCGACCACATGCTCGACCAGCTCGGCCGCCACGGCGGCATGGACCTCACGGTGAAGGCCCAGGGCGACCTGGACATCGACGCGCACCACACCGTCGAGGACACGGGGATCCTGCTCGGCGGCGTGCTCGGCGACGCCCTGGGCGACAAGCGCGGCGTGCGGCGGTTCGCCTCGATCCGCGTCCCGCTCGACGAGGCGGTCGTGGAGGCCGTGCTCGACCTCTCCGGTCGGCCGTTCCTGCACTACGAGATCGATCCGCCGGGCGCGAAGATCCTCGGCGACCCGCCGTTCGACCCGCAGCTCATGGAGGAGTTCTGGCGGGCGTTCGTGACGAGCGCCGGGATCACGCTCCACCTCACCCTCGTGCGCGGCCGCAACACGCACCACATCATCGAGGCGTCGGTGAAGGCCGCGGCGCGCGCCCTGCGAGACGCCGTGCGCCGGGAGGGCGACGAGCTGCCCTCCACCAAGGGCACCCTCTGATGGGTCCGGGCGCGCCGCGGATCGCGGTCCTCGACTACGGCATCGGCAACCTCCGCTCGGCGGAGAAGGCGCTGATCCGTGCCGGCGCCGACGCGGCGCTGACGTCGGACCGCCGGGAGATCGATGCGGCGTCCGCCGTGGTCCTCCCCGGCGTCGGCGCCTTCGGCCGCTGCCGCGAGGCGCTGGCGGACACCGGCCTCGACGAGGCCGCGCTCGAGGCCGTCGCCTCGGGCCGGCCCTTCCTCGGCATCTGCATCGGCATGCAGCTCCTGTACGACGCCTCGGAGGAGGCGCCGGGCGTCAGCGGCCTCGGCGTGCTCGCCGGCACCGTGCGGCGCCTCCCCGCGGGCGTGAAGCACCCGCAGATGCAGTGGAACCGCCTCGACGTGCGCACGGAGTGCCCGCTCTTCGACGGGCTCGGCGAGCGGCCGTGGATGTACTTCGTCCACTCCTTCGCCGCCGAGGCCGGCGCGCAGACCGTGGCGACCTGCGACTACGGCGGTCCGGTCACCGCGGCGGCGCAGCACGAGCAGGTGCTGGCCACCCAGTTCCACCCCGAGAAGTCGGGCGCCCCCGGGATCCGGCTGCTCGCCAACTTCGTGCGGCTCGCGGCGTCGGCGTCGACCGTCAGCGCCTGAGGAGCCCCGTGATCGACCTCTACCCGGCCATCGACCTGCTCGACGGGCGCTGCGTGCGCCTGTACCAGGGCGACTACGACCGCGGGACGGTGTACGGCGACGACCCCGTCGCCCAGGCGCTCGCCTTCCAGGCCGAGGGCGCCCCGTGGGTGCACGTGGTGGACCTGGACGCGGCCCGCACCGGCGAGCCCCGGAACCGCGCGGTCGTGGCCGACATCGCCGCCGCGCTCGACGTCCCCGTGCAGACCGGCGGCGGGGTCCGGGACCGCGCCGCCGCCGAGGCCCTGTTCGACGCCGGCGTGGCGCGGGTCGTGCTCGGCACCGCGGCGCTGGAGGATCCCGACCTGGTGCGGGAGCTGGCCGCCGAGCGGTCCGTGGCCGTCGGGCTCGACGCCCGCGGGCGCGAGGTGGCCGTCCGGGGCTGGCTCGAGGGCTCCGGTGCGGACGTGCTCGACCTCGCGGCCGCCTTCGAGGACGCCGGGGTGGAGGCGCTCGTCGTCACCGAGATCAGCCGGGACGGCACGCTGGAGGGACCCGACGTGGACGGCCTGGCCCGCGTGCTCGGCGCCACGACGATCCCGGTCGTCGCGTCGGGCGGCGTCGGCTCGCTCGACGACCTGCGACGGCTCGCCGACCTTCGCGCCGGGGACCGCCGGCTGAGCGGCGCGATCGTCGGCCGTGCGGTGTACGAGGGCGCGTTCCGGGTGGCCGAGGCCGTCGAGGCGCTCGCGGGGGCGGGGGCGTGAACGTCGCCCGCGTGATCCCGTGCCTCGACGTCGACGCCGGTCGGGTCGTCAAGGGCGTGAACTTCGTCGAGCTGCGCGACGCCGGCGACCCCGTGGAGCTCGCGGCGCGCTACGACGCCGAGGGGGCCGACGAGCTGGTGTTCCTGGACATCACGGCCTCGTCGGACGCCCGCGAGACGACCCTCGAGATGGTCCGGCACACCGCTGAGGAGGTGTTCATCCCGTTCACGGTCGGCGGCGGGGTGCGCACGGTCGAGGACGCACGCCGGCTGCTGCGCGCCGGGGCCGACAAGGTGGGCGTCAACACCGCCGCCGTGCAGCGGCCCGAGCTGGTGTCGGAGATCGCCGAGGAGTTCGGCGCCCAGTGCGTGGTCGTGGCGATCGACTCCCGTGGTCGGCGCCCCGGCGGCGACGGCCCGGCCTTCGAGGTCCACACCCACGGCGGCCGGACGCCGACCGGGCTGGACACGGTCGAGTGGGCCGCACGCGTGGTCGACCTCGGCGCCGGCGAGATCCTGCTCACGTCGATGGACCGGGACGGCACGAAGGACGGCTTCGACGTGCCGGTGACCGCGGCGGTCGTGGACGCGTGCACCGTGCCCGTCATCGCGTCGGGCGGCGTCGGCACCTTGCGCCACCTCGTGGAGGGCGTGACCGAGGCGGGGGCCGACGCGGTGCTCGCCGCGTCGATCTTCCACTTCGGCGAGCACACCGTCGCCGAGGCCAAGGCGGCGATGGCCGAGGCCGGCATCCTCGTCCGGCCCGCCTGAGCGGGTCGCTCAGCCCCGCATCCGCCACAGCTTGCGGGCGGAGGCGTCGACGTCGTCGCAGCGGCGCACGTACGGGTCGAGCGCGTCGAGCAGGCGGTTCCAGCGCCCGGGTCCCCACCGCCCGAAGCTCCCGAGCCCGACGCGCCGGCCACCGGCGCGCAGGTGCAGGCGCGGGAACCCGATGCTGCCGCGGTGGGTGACCTCGGTGAGCGCGTCGAGGTCGAGCGAGCGCAGCCGCGTCCGCAGTCGGGCGCTGCCGTCCTCCGCCACGAGCACCCGCACCCGGTAGGTCGCCACCCACGACGTGACGAGCAGCGCGAGGGCGAGCAGGACCCCGAAGGCGCGGACGTCGTCCGCGACGGTGAGCAGGCCCACGACGACGGCGAGGACGGGCCACTTGGCCCACGCCAGCGCCCAGGGCCGGAGGTCGAGCGTGGTCCGGGTGCCGTCGGAGCGGGCCATGCCGGGTGCGGTCAGCCGGCGCCGACCGCGGCGGCGACGAGGTCCGCCACCAGCGCGAACCGCCCGGCCAGGAAGTGGTCGGTGCCCGGCACCACCTCCACGGTCGTGGCCGCCCACGCCGCCACCTCGGCCGTCGCGGCGGACGGGTCGCGGTACTGGTCGTGCTCCGGCACGAGCAGGAGCTTCGGCCGGGGATCGGTGGCGGCGCCGCGGTCGGCGGCATCGACGATCGCCAGCGGCGGCGCGATCAGCACCCACCCGCGCAGGTCGCCGTCGGTCACCTGCAGCGAGACGTCGGCCCCGAACGACCAGCCCACCAGCCAGCGCGGC
Source organism: Actinomycetes bacterium (assembly GCA_023392475.1). Taxonomy (GTDB): domain Bacteria; phylum Actinomycetota; class Acidimicrobiia; order Acidimicrobiales; family Microtrichaceae; genus JAEVZA01. The sequence goes on from JAEVZA010000132.1 coordinate 18,964, forward strand.
GCGCCGGTCGCGAGCTCCGACAACCGCTTCGACGCGGTCCGGACGTCATCGGCCTCGGCCCGGCCCCCGTCGTGGGTGCCGCCCGACGCCCCCGCGCCCCGGAAGTCGAAGCGCAGCGCGGCCACGCCCCGGAGCGGCAGGTCGTGGAACAGCGAGTCCACGACCCCGCTGCGCATCGAGCCGCCCATCAGCGGGTGCGGGTGGGCGAGCACGACCGCGGCGACGGGTTCGTCGGGCAACGACCACTCGGCCGCGAGCTCCACGCCGTCCGCCGCGTGCAGGGTGCCGGACCCGTCGTGCATCCGGACGACGGTACCGTGCGCCGCATGGACCTCAGGACGTTCACCGAACCGCAGCAGGGCTCCACGTACGACCAGCTCCTCGCCGTGGCGCGCGCCACCGAGGAGCTCGGCTTCGACGCCTTCTTCCGCTCCGACCACTACCTCCGCATCGGCGAGGGCGCCGGCCTGCCCGGCCCCAGCGACGCGTGGACCACGCTCGCCGGCCTGGCGAGGGACACCGGCCGCATCCGCCTCGGCACGCTCGTCACCTCGGCGACGTTCCGGCTCCCCGGCCCGCTCGCCATCGCCGTCGCCACGGTCGACCAGATGTCGGGCGGCCGCGTCGAGCTCGGCATCGGGGCGGGCTGGTACGACGACGAGCACCGGGCCTACGGCATCCCGTTCCCGCCGATGGGGGAGCGGTTCGACATCCTGACCGAGCAGCTCGAGATCATCACCGGGCTGTGGACCACGCCCCAGGGCAAGACGTTCGACCACGCGGGCACCCACTACCAGGTGTCCGACTCGCCGGCGCTGCCGAAGCCCGTGCAGCGGCCCCGGCCGCCGGTCGTGATCGGGGGCTTCGGCCCGAAGCGCACGCCGGCCCTCGTCGCCCGGTTCGGCGACGAGTACAACGTGCCGTTCGCGGACCCCGACACCACCGAGCAGCTCAACGGCAACATCGACGCCGCGTGCGCGTCCGTCGGGCGCGACCCGTCGGAGGTGGTGCGCTCGGTGGCCCAGGTCGTGTGCTGCGGCCGCGACGAGCCCGAGATCGCCCGCCGTGCCCACGCGATCGGGCGCGAGGTCGACGAGCTGCGCACGAACGGGCTGGCCGGCACCCCCGACGAGGTCGTGGCCAAGCTCCAGGACTTCGCGGGCCGGGGCATCACGCGCACCTACCTCCAGGTGCTCGACCTCGACGACCTCGACCACCTCGACCTGCTGGCCGGATCCGTGCTCCCGGCGGCGTCCGAGCTGCCCGCCCCGGCACCGCACGGGCACGCCTGACCGGTCGCGGTACCGTCGCGGCGATGGACGACGCGGCGGAGCCGACCGAGGACGACGAGCCGACCGGGTCGACCGCCGTCGACGCGCCGGCGTCGTCGTCGGGCCACGACAAGCTGCCGGTCCGGATGCTCAACGACCGGATCCTCGTGAAGCTCGACGCGGAGGGGGACCGGCGCTCGAGCGGCGGCATCCTGATCCCCGCCACGGCGCAGATCGGCAAGCGCCTCGCGTGGGCCGAGGTGCGCGCCGCCGGCCCGAACGTGCGGGCCGTGCAGGAGGGCGACCACGTGCTCTTCAACCCGGAGGACGTCTACGAGGTCGAGGTCCGCGGCGAGACGTTCATCATCCTCCGGGAGCGAGACATCCACGCGCTCGCGTCGGAGCGGCTCGAGGAGGGCCACACCGGCCTGTACCTCTGAGCGGCCCCCGGTCCGGCGGGTCAGGACACGGGCGGGTCGTCCAGGGGGAAGTCGGCGGGCAGCTCGGTGACCGGTCGGCCGCCGGTGGCGGCGCCGATCTGGACGAGCACCGAGTGCCAGTCGATCAGGCTCCGCAGCTGGGGGTCGCCGACCGTGCCCTGCACGATCGTGATGCCCTCGACCTCCACCACCCGCCCCGTGGGCGCCATCCCGAGGAACACCTCGGAGTGCACCCCGGTGTAGCGCCAGGCGACCGCGGCGGCGGTGTCGTTGCTCATCACCCCGACGTCGAGGATCTCGACGGCGTCGCGGGCGCCGTCGACGGGTGGGAGCACCGTCCCCCGGTCCACGTCGTCGGCCGAGTCGATCCGGTCACCGGGTCGGGCGAAGCTGTTGCCGAGGTCCAGGTGGACCAGCGCCAGCACCGCGTCGTCGTCCATGTCCCGCACGTCGCCTCCTCCTCAGGTGAACGGCCGGCCACCGGGCAGGACGCCGCCGTCGGGCTCGCTGGGCGAGACGGCCACGACGGGTCCGTTGCCCTGCCAGTACGGGCGCCAGGGGCCGGTCAGCATGCCGGGCCCGCGGGCATCGGCCAGCTGCGTCGGACCGAGCGCCACCAGCCGGTGGTACCGGTGCGTCACCACGACCATGCCGCGGTGCCCGCCGGGTGTGGGCGGTTGCTCGGCGTACTCGTTCGCTCCAGCGCGCTGCTGGTCCGCGGCGGGCGCACCGGACGCCAGCGGCGACGGTCGCACCGGGGCGCCGGCGCTCGGCGTGCAGAGCAGCACGGTGACCTGCCCGGAGCCGCCGTGCTCCCGCCAGGTCACCCACCCCTCGAACCAGTTCTGGCTGCAGTGCCAGAAGAGCTCGATCGGCCACGGCGCCGCCCGGCCGTGGGCCGGGTCCTCGCCCGACGCGATGCCGAGCGCGACCTCGCCGGCACGGATCATGGTCGTGCGCATGATCTCGTAGACGTCGCCGGCGTAGTACTGCCACCAGAGCCAGTTCCCGTACTGGTCGACCGCCGGCTGCTGGGGGTGCTGATCGGGCTGCCAGGTGCCCTGCTGGTCCAGGCGCTGCTCGAACCAGTCCCGGTTGAGGTGGTTGACGCGCTGGTCGCCCGTGTCGGGCCCGGCGGCGAGCGCGGGGGAGCGCAGCCCGATGTTCTCGGCGATGACCGAGAGCGCCTGGGCCGCCGGCGGCCCGCCGGCCCGGAGGGTCTGCAGCAGCGCGATGCCCCGGGCCGGGTCGTCGAGCACGTAGCTCTCGATCACCGAGAACTGCGGCCCCTTCTCCACGTAGAACGGCATGCCCGTCATCCGAGACCCTCCCCGTGACCGCCGTCCGTCCCCCTCGGCGAACCTACCAACCGCGGCCCCGCCGGCTCCGTGGAAAACCCCACGGTCACGCCGTCCCGTCGGGTCGGAGGCGGTACACCGCGACGGGCTCCGGCAGGCCCTTCAGGTCGAGCCGGCCGACGAGCACCGTGGGCCACCGGTCGGGATCCATCTCCCGCACGATCTCCTCCGCGACGAGGACCTGCCCGGCATCGGCCCGGTCGCACACGCGCGCCGCGCGCACCACGGCGAGCCCGAACAGGTCGCCCTCGTTCTCGAGCGGGACGCCCGCGGCGAGGCCCATGCGCACGCGCACGCCCATCTCGGGCTCCGCCCGCTGCAGCACGCCGAGGTCGTGCTGCACGGCCAGGCAGTAGCCCGCCGCGTCGTCGGCGTGGCGGAACCAGGCGGCGATGCCGTCGCCGGTGTGCTTGAACTCGGTCCCGGCGAACTCGCGGAGGCGACCGCGCACGAGGTCGTCGTGCGAGCGCAGCAGCTCGAGGAACGTGGCGTCGCCGACCTCGGCGTTGCGCCGCGTCGAGTCGACGATGTCCGTGAACAGGATCGTGCGCGACAGCGGGCTCGGCGCGGCGGCCGGTCGGTCGTGGGCGGACAGGCGGTCCACGAGGCGCTCGGCCCGGACCGCGAGGGTCAGCGCGTCCATGCGGTGGAACTCGTCGAGCGCGGCGCCGGCGAGCGCGGCCGCACGGTCGGGCTCGACCGCTGCGAGCGCCTCGGCGCGGTCCGCCTCCAGTCTCTTATACACATA
>JAEVZA010000182.1 GCA_023392475.1 Actinomycetes bacterium
CGTCCAACAGCGCATGCAGCTCGGGGGCGAAGAGCGCCAGATAGGTGGGCAGGATGGACAGGAGGTCGATGATGCCGAAGAAACTGGTGGCGTAGCGCAAGGGCCGCTGCACGGCATAAAGGCGCGCCAGGTATTCGATGGTGAAGACGATGGTGAAGAGCCATTCTGCCGCTTCCAGCATGGCGCCATGCTGGGCGCGCACCGCTTGCACGCTGTCCAGCATCACCACCAGAACGCTCGCCAGGATGGCTGCAATCAGGTAAAGATCGAAGCGATGCCCGGCCTGGGAGTCGGATTCGAAGATCAGGGTGTACAGGCGCAGACGCAAGCCGCCGTCGGGCTTGCCGAATCGTGTGGCTGCCGTTTGCGGGCGGGGAGGGAGCTGGTTCATGAGCTGCGCGAAATACGATGCCGGCTCGGGGCCGCGCTTGGCGCCCGAGCATAGCACGGAGCGCTGCAGTTTATGCCGGGTAGAACACCGCCAGCCAGACGGTGTCGCAATCCGGCGCCGTCCATTCCACCCGGTGCCGTTCCCGGGCGCGGATATGGACATGGTCCCCGGCGCGCAGCTCGACGGTGCGATCGCCCTCGGCAAAGCGCAGTCGCGCCGCGCCTTGCAGCAGCGCCACCCATTCGTGCTCGGGCTGGTCGTACCAGAATCCGGGCGGCGAAGCGTGTCCCCGGGAAACGATGCACACAATGCGCGTGCCGCTTCCGCCGACGAGAATGTCCGCGGCTTCATCCGGCAGCGACGCCGGAATGGCGCGATACAGGTTCCCGGTTTCCATGCAAGCCTCCTATCCGAACGGCGGCTCATGCCGCTGGCGCATCAGTTAACATTTGTTTAATATCTTCACAGGCCGCAAGCGAGTGCAAAGCTCCGGCGCGCTGCCCGATTATCCTGCAGAGCCGAATTCCGACGTGCGACGCCCACAAGGGGAAGCATCGTGATCGATATCCTGAAGCGCTGGTTAGAATCCGAACCATGGCTGCATTACGACCATTGCCATAACTGCACCCCGGCGCAGATCGGAACCTACTTCCTCACCGACATGATGCTGGTGCTGGCCTGTGGCCTGCTCGCCGCCGGCATGGCGTACTTCCTCTTGCATCGAGGCCGTCTCCGGCTCGACTGGATGTTCGCCATGTTCCTGATCTTCACGCTGGCATGCGGCATTTCCGACCTGTTGTCCATGTCCCTGCTCTGGCGGCCCGAGTCCTGGGTGATCGTGCTGGGCCGGGCGCTGAGCGGAGCGACGGCGCTGGCAGTCGCCATCCTGCTGTGGCCGCCGATGCTGCGTGCCCTGCGCGCGCCCAGCAATGCGGAGCTGCGTCAGAGCGTGGCACAGCTCGAGCACGAAGTGGCCGAACGCAAGCATGCCGAGCAGGCGCTGCGCGAATCGCAGGCGCGCTTGCGCGAGCTGGCCGCCTACCAGGAAAAGCTCAAGGAAGACGAGCGCAAGCGCATCGCCCGCGAAATCCACGACGAACTGGGTCAGACCCTCCTGGCCTTGCGCCTCGACGTCGCCATGCTGCACGCGCGTACCGCCGACCAGCATCCGCGGCTACATGACAAGGCCGGGGTGGCGCTGCGCTATATCGATACCACGATGAGATCGATCCGCTCGATCATGAACAACCTGCGTCCGCCGGTGCTAGACCTCGGCCTGCATGCGGCCATGGAATGGCAGGTCAACGAGTTCCGGCGCATGAGCGGCACTCCCTGCGAGCTGGTGATCGACAGTGCCGAGCTGAAGCTGGACGACGCCCATGCCACGGCAGTGTTCCGCGTGCTGCAGGAGTCGTTGACCAACATCGTGCGCCATGCGCGTGCCACCAGCGTGCGGGTCGAGCTGAAAGTGGATGCGCACAAGCTACACATGGCGGTCAGGGACAACGGCATCGGCATGTATCCGAGCGACCGCCGCAAGGCACACCGCTTCGGCCTGGTCGGCATGGAAGAGCGTATCTGCGCGCTAGGCGGAGAGCTGCGCATTGACACCGTCCCTGGCTCGGGAACCGGCGTGTATGTCACCATGCCACTCGCCTTCCAATCCCAACTGGCGCGCATGAGCGCGTAAGCAGTGTGCCATGGCGATTGCCGATGAAACGCTTGACCCGCCTGCCGTCGCAGGGCTGGCGAAGCTACGCTACGTACGCTCGGACGCTCCCGGAATAACGCGTCGGCCGGCCAAGGATGGCTTCCGCTACCTCGATGCCGACGGCAAACCGGTGACCGACGAAACCACCCTGGCGCGCATCCACTCGCTGGCGATTCCGCCCGCCTGGACCGAGGTCTGGATTTGCCTCTGGGACAATGGCCATATCCAGGCCACCGGCCGGGACGCGCGCGGCCGCAAGCAGTACCGCTATCACCCGCGCTGGCGCAGCGTGCGCGACGAGGCGAAATACGAGCGCATGCTGGGCTTCGGCCGCGCCCTGCCGGCCATTAGGCGCGGCGTCGATGCGGCGCTCAAGCTGCCCGGCCTGCCGCGCGAGAAGGTGCTGGCCATGGTGGTTCACTTGTTGCAAACCACCATGATCCGGGTCGGCAACGAGGAATATGCGCGCAACAACAAGTCCTTCGGACTGACCACGCTGCGCGACCGCCACGTGCGCATCGATGGCAGCGAAATCGAATTCCGCTTCCGTGGCAAGAGCGGCGTGCAGCATTCCGTAAAGCTGGACGATCCACGCCTGGCGCGCATCGTGCGGCGCATGCGCGACCTGCCCGGCCAGGAGTTGTTCCAGTATGTCGACGACGACGGCGAGCAGCGCACCATCGACTCGGCCGACGTCAACGATTACCTGCGCGAGCTGACCGGCGAAGACTACACGGCCAAGGATTTCCGCACCTGGTCCGGCACCGTGCTCGCGGCGCTGGCCCTGCAGGAGTACGAGAAGTTCGATTCCGAGGCCCAGGCCAAGAA
>JAEVZA010000220.1 GCA_023392475.1 Actinomycetes bacterium
GACCGGGGCCCGGCGCGCTGGTGGTCGGTGTCCTGGCGGGGTGCTGGCCGGTGGCCGAGTGGCGCCGCCGGCGCCAGGCGGCCCGGCGAGCCGCCCGGGAGCAGTGGCCGCGCCTCATCGAGGAGCTGCGCGTCCTCACCGGCCCACTCGGCCGACCCGTGCCGCAGGCGCTGCTCGAGGTGGGTGCGACGGGACCGGAGGAGCTGCGCCCGGCGTTCGCCGCCGCGCAGCGCGAGTGGGCGCTGTCGACGGACTTCGCGAGGACGGTCGCCGTGCTGAAGGACCGGCTCGCGGATCCGACGGCCGACGCGACCTGCGAGACGCTGCTCGTCGTCCACGAGGTCGGCGGCGACCTGGATCGCCGGCTCGCCGCCCTCGCGGAGGACCGCCGGCGCGACCTGCTCGACCGCAAGGAGGCGGAGGCGAAGCTCGCCGGAGCACGGCTGGCCCGGGCGTTCGTCCTGCTCGTGCCGATCGGGATGGCCCTCGCCGGGCTGAACGTCGGCGACGGCCGGCAGGCGTACCGCACCCCGCTCGGGCAGGCGCTCGTCGTCGTCGGCATCGCGCTCACCGGGGCGTGCTGGTGGTGGGCCGGACGGCTGATGCGGCTCCCGGTCGAGGAGCGGGTGTTCGACCGATGACGCCGCTCGAGGTGCTGCTGCTCGTCCCGCTCGCGCTCGGCGCGGCGCTCGTGCTCGACGCCGTCCCGTGGTGCCGCCGCGGGCCGCTCGTCGCCCGGCTCCGCCCGTACGCCCCGCCCTCCGCCGCCGGACCGGCGGTGCGACGCTCCCGGTCGGCGATCGCGCCCGTGCTGCTCCCGACGATCCAGCGGCTCGGGCGCTCCGCCACGTCGGTGCTCGGCATCACCGAGGACCTCGGCACGCGGCTCGAGCGTGCGGGCGACGGGCGCGACCCCGCGACGTTCCGGGTGCGGCAGGCGGTCCACGCCGTGCTCGGGGCCCTCGCCGGCATCGCCGCGGTGGTGGTCGTCCGGCCGGGCGCACCCGCTGCAGCGCTCCTCCTCGTCGGCGCGCCGGTGCTCGCGGCGCTGGTGGACGAGCACCGGCTGTCGGCGCGGATCGCTCGCTGCCAGGAGGTCCGGCGCCTGGAGCTCCCGGTCGTCGCCGAGCAGCTCGGCGTCCTGGTCGACGCCGGCTCGTCGTTGCCGGCGGCGATCTCCCGCGTCGCACGCCGTGGGAGCGGCCGGGTCGCCGCCGACCTCGACCGCGTGACCCGGCGGATCAGACAGGGGCTCGGCGAGGACGAGGCGCTCGACGAGTGGGCGCGGCGCTGCGACCTCGATGCCGTCCGTCGGCTGGTGCGGGTGCTCGCGCTCCACCGCGACGCCGGCGACCTCGGCCGGCTGATCGCCGCCGAGGCCCGGGCGATCCGGGCCGAGGCGCACCGGGACCTGGTCGAGCGCATCGAGCGACGCGGGCAGGCGGTCTGGATCCCGGTGACCGTGGCGACGCTCGTCCCGGGCCTCATCTTCCTCGCCGTGCCGTTCGTGGCCGCCATCACCAGCGTGACCGGCTCGTGACCGCGCCACGGCACCGACCGTCGACCGACGAACCCAGGAGGGACCCATGACCACGAAGCGGGCGATCGCCCCACGATCCACGAGGCCGCGACGACGGTCGGAGCTGGCCGAGGGCGTGATCTCCACCGCGATCGCCGTCCTCATCGTCGCCTTCCTCGGCATCGCGCTCTGGAAGGGCTTCGACGCCATGATGGGCAGCGCCACCGAGCGGACCCGCGACCAGGTCGAGCAGATCGGCGGATGAACCGGCGGACCGAACGGGGCAGCGGCCTGCTCGGCACGCTCCTCGGCGTCGGCATCGTGCTCGTGCTGGTGCTCCTCGCAGCGAACGTGTGCATCGGCCTCTGGACGCGATCGACCGTGGACGCCGTCGCCTACGACGCCGCCCACCGGATCGCGACCACGCCGGCGGGCGCCGACCTCCGTGCACGTGCCGCGGAGGCGATCGCCGCCGCGCGCCGCGAGCTCGGCGCGTACGGCGACCGCGTGTCGTTCGAGGTCGAGTCCTTCGGGCCGCCGTCGGTGGTGCTGCACGTCCGGGCGCCGGGAGCCGACGTGCTCCCCCGGCTCGTCGACGGCGGACCCGTGGTGGGCGCGCTCGACCGCCGGATCGTCGTCCGCCGGGAGGTGGCGGCACCGTGAGCGCACCACGGCGAGGCCAGGGCGGTGCCGTCGCCGGCCTCGAGGGACTGGCGTTCGGCGTCCTCGTCCTGCTCGCCGGGACGATCCTGGTCGTGAACGCCTGGGCGGTCCTCGACACCCGGTCGGCGCTCGACGCCGCCGCGCAGGAGTACCTGCGCGCCTACACCGAGGCGCCCGACGCCGCGACCGCCGCGACCGCCGGTGACGCCGCCGCCCGATCGGCGCTGTCGGCCCGAGGGCTCCGGGTGGCGGTGACCATCAGCGCGCCGGACCCCGGCGCGTTCGGGCCCTGCCGCCTCGCGCACGTCGAGCTCGCCGCCACCGTGCCGGCGGCCCGCCTCCCGTTCATCGGCACCGTCGGCTCGACGGAGCTGCACGTCCGCCACGACGAGCTCGTCGACGCGCACCGTGAGCTCGTCGGCCCGGCCGCCGACCTGTCGGGGACGGTGTGCGGTGGCTGAGGTGCGGCGACCTGAGCGGGCGACCGCGCTGGTCCTGGTGCCGGCGATGACCCTGGTGCTGCTCGTCCTCGCCGCGATCGCCGTCGACCTCGCGGGCGAGCACGCGGCGCAGCGATCGGTCGAGCGGGCGGTCACCGCCGCGACGGACGACGCCGCCGGCATGATCGACTCCCGTCGCCTCCAGACCGACGGCGAGCTGATCATCGACCCGGCGGCGGCCGACCGCGTGCTACGGGCCCAACTGGCGGCGGCGCAGCTGCCGGGCACGGTCGAGCGCCTCGACCTCACGATCGACGACGAGGTCGTCGACGTCCGGGTCCGCGTCCGCATCCGCCACCTCTTCCTGGGCGTCCTGCCCGGCTCCGACGGCACGTCCTCCGTGCCGGTCCACGTCCGGGCCCGGCTCGACCGGTGAGCGCGCTGATCACCCTCGAGCCTGGTGCCGTCGCACCCGGCCCCCCGGCCGTGGTGCACCGCGGCGCCAAGGTGCTGCGCCGCGAAGACGGTGGCCGGCCGGTCGTCGTCAAGGTCGCCACCGGCAACGGCCGGGCGGACCTGCGGCGGGAGGCGCTGCTGCTCGATGCCGCCGCCGGTCCGGAGGTGGTGCGGATCCTGCGCGTCGTCGAGTCGGACGACGCGACCGAGGTCGTCCTCGCCGGCACCGGCGGCCCGTCGCTCGCCGCCGTCCTCGCGGATCCCGCCGTGGACGCGTGCACGGCGGTGCGGACCGTTGCCGATGCCTGCGACGCCGTCGCCCGGCTCCACGCACGCGGGTGGGCCCACGGCCGCCTCCGTCCCGACCACGTGCTCACCACCGGTCGCGGGCGCATCCGGCTGTGCTCGTTCGGCGGCGCGACGCGCCTGGGCACCGACGACGAGGCCGCCCGGCGCGATCGCACGGCCCTCCTTCGCATCGTCGACCGGTGGACCGAGCGTGGTCCCGACGGCGCGTCCCGGTGGCGGCGGCTGCGACGCCGATCCGTCGTGCGACGCGTGCGGCGACGGACGGTGCGGCTCATCGATGACCCCGATCCCGTGGTGCTGGCACGCATCCTCCGACGCGCCGTGGGGCGCGGTCCGCGCTCGCGACGCCGACTCGTGGTGGCGGCGACGCTCGCGATCGCGGCGTCGATCCCGTTCCTCGTGCGACACGATCCCGCCGGCCCCGCCCCGCGCCAGGCGGTGCCGCTCCACACGGCGACGACCGGGGCCCCGACCACGTCGGCCACGACGACCGCGGTGCCGACGACGACCGCCGCCCCGACCACCCCGGCTCCGACCACCACGTCGCTCGACCGACCCGACTCGACCGCGCACGGGCCCGACGTCACGATCGACGGCCGCACGTACCGCGTCGGCCTCCCCGGCGACGTCGTCGCCGTCGGCGACTGGGACTGCGACGGCACCACCGCCGCGCTCCTGCTCCGGCCGGCGACGAGCGAGCTGTACGAGTTCATGACGTGGGCCGTGCCGGGCGCGCCGGCGACGGCGAGACCGGCCGGACTCGTCCCGGGGGCCCGGGACCTCGAACCGCCCGTCGGGTGCGGGGACGCCACGATCGTCCTCGCCGACGGCGGGCGACGACGCGCAGGGATCGCCCCGTGACCCACCACCCGCCCACCTCGTCCACGACGACGATCCGAACGGCCCGGTGCCGCGCCGCCCTGCGGCTCACGGCCTGCCTCGGGGTCGAGGTCGCCGTCGGAGCGCTGCTCCTCCGCCTCGATCCTCCGGCGGGCACGCCGCCGCTCGGCAGCGCCGTCGGCCGTTGGTGGAGCGCCCACGACCCCCTCGACGCCGCCGCGTCGGCCGGGTGGGCGATCGCGCTCCTCATGACGGCCTACCTTGTTGTCGTGACCGCGCTGCACCTGCTCGCCGTGGTGTCGCGGGGTCGTCGTCTCGGCGGGGCGGCGACGCGCCTCGGACCCCGGTTCCTCGTCGGCGTGGCCGCGACCGCCACGCTGGGTACGGCCGCGGGCGCACCCGCGGCGCTCGCCGCGGAGGCACCGGCACCCACGGGTGCGGGCGCCACCATGGTGGTCGTCGACCAGCCGGCGACCGCCACGCCGGCACCGCATACCTCGCTGCCCTGGGCCGCGCCCGCACCCGCCGCGCAGACCGACCCGGAGCCGCCGCCCCCGCCGCCCGCACCGACGACCGCGATCAGCGAGGTCGTGGTGCACGAGGGCGACAGCATGTGGTCGCTCGCCACCGACGAGCTCACGGCCCGCCTCGGCAGGCCGCCGACCGACGCCGAGGTCGACCCCTACTGGCGCGCGCTCATCGCGACGAACCGCGACCGGCTCGTGCACCGCAGCGACCCGAGCCTGATCTACCCGGGCCAGTCGTTCGTCCTCCCGGCCTGAGCGCCGCGGCGCGACGGCGCTGCGCCCTAGCATCGCCGGGGACGGAACCTCCCGGAGGAGCGGCATGGGCACGATCGTCGTGATGGCAGTCCTGGTGGCGGTGGCGTCCGCCGCCCGGTCGACCTACTCCCCCTGCGGGCTGTCGATGCTGTCCACCGTCACGCCGATGGCCGAGTCGGCCCGCGGCCACCGCTACGCCACCACGGCCACGTTCTTCTGGCTCGGCGCAGTCCTCGGCGGCGCCACGCTCGGGCTCGGCGCCGCGGCGCTCGCCGCCTTCGTCTCCCTCTTCGGCCTCACGGGCACGGCGGCCGTCGGCGCCGCCGGGCTCGCCGCGGTCGGTGCGCTCGCGCTCGACGCCGGCCTCGTCGGGCCGCCGATCCCCCACCACCGCCGCCAGGTGAACGAGGACTGGCTCGGGAGGTACCGCTCGTGGGTCTACGGCGGCGGCTTCGGCTGGCAGATCGGCACCGGCCTCGCCACCTACATCATGACGGCGGGCGTGTACCTCGTGATCGCCCTCGCCGCGCTCACCGGCAGCCCCGCCGTCGCCATGGGCCTCTGCGTCCTGTTCGGCGCGCTGCGCGGCTCGGCCGTGCTCCTCGGCGCACGCCTCACGGACGCCGACGCGCTGCGCCGGTTCCACGAGCGCTTCGACGCGCTGCGCGAGCCGATCCGTCGCGTGGTCATGGTCGTCGAGGCGCTGGTCGCGGCGATCGCCGCGGCGGTGGCCGGTGCCCCGGCCGGCATCGTCGTCGGCGTGGCGCTCGCGGTGTGCGGCGTCGCCGCCGTCGTCGTCACCGTGCGGCAGTCCCGCACCGGCGACGCGTCGACGGCCGCCGTCCCGGCGACCGTCGACCTGCGCTGATCCGGTCCCCCCGCCACGCCGTTCCGTGTCGCAGAACGGTGGTCATGGCCCCCGTTCTGCGACACAGAACGGGAAGGGGTGCGGGTCAGGTCCCGATCACTTCGGGATGACGTTCACCGGCGTGCCGTTGGGGACGTACGTGTAGATGAAGAAGGCGTCCGAGTCGGCCATGCGCACGCAGCCGTGCGACACGGCCCGCTGGCCGAGCGGCGTGGCGAGCGGCGTCGAGCCCTTGCGGGGGATGCCGTGGAAGCCGATGCCGCCGTTGAAGCGCGTCATCCACCGCATGGTCACGCGCGAGTCGGTCGTCGAGCTCGTGATCGCGGAGCGCGAGTACACGCGGAAGTGACCGAGCGGGGTGCGACCACCGGCACCGGTCGACACCGGGATCTCGCGGAGGAGCACGCCGTTGCCGGCGTAGACGTAGGCCCGCTGGAGCCTGATCGACACGTCGATCCAGCCGATGCCCCCGGCCGGCTCGGCGGCGCCGGCCGGAGCCGCCTGCAGGCCGACGCACGCCACGGCGGCGATCACGCACGCCAGGACGGCGCGCCTCAGGTTCCTCATGGTTCCCTTCCCACACTGGTCGATCGGACGGTCAAGTCTGCCAATCCGGCTCCCTGGACCCAACTCAGGGAGCCGCGGACCACCCGGCGGCGCACTTGGCCCGCGGCCGCGCAGCGGGGTTGAATACCACTTCCCCACCCGGGCCGCGGATTAGTGTCCGTGGACCGGTACTCGCACAGAAAGGCACGCTGGCAACATGCGCGTCCCTGCAGCAGCCATCTCCTTCTCCGACGACGATCGGGAAGAGATCCTCCGCCAGATCGACGAGTGCCTGCGGACCGGGCAGCTCACGCTGGGCCAGATCGGCCGTGAGCTCGAGGCGGAGTTCGCCGCCGCCCACCGCGTCGACCACGCCATCTCGGTGAGCTCGGGCACGAGCGCCGTCGAGATCCCGCTGCGCGTCCTCGAGTGCAAGGGCAAGGAGGTGCTGGTCCAGGCCAACACGTTCTTCGCCACCGCCGCCGCGGCCGTGTCCGCCGGTGCGGACATCCGCTTCGTCGACTGCGACCCCGCCACCATGGCGATGGACCCGGCCGCGCTCGAGGCTGCGATCGGCCCGAAGACGGCCGGCGTCGTCGTCGTGCACATCGGCGGCTTCATCCCGCCGGCCATCAAGGACATCCAGCGCATCTGCGACGAGCACGGCCTGTGGCTCGTCGAGGACGCGGCCCACGCGCACGGCAGCTCGCTCGACGGCCAGATGGCCGGGACGTTCGGCGTGGCCGGCTCGTTCAGCTTCTACCCCACCAAGGTGATCGCCGGCGGTGAGGGCGGGATGATCACCACGAACGACCCGCACTTCGTCGACGAGGCGAAGATCTACCGCGACCAGGGCAAGGCGTCGTTCCTCACGAACGACCACACGCGGCTCGGGTACAACTGGCGCATGAGCGAGCCGCACGCGGCGATCGCGCTCAGCCAGCTCCGCCACCTCGACGAGTTCGTCGCCCACCGGCGCAGCGTCGCCGCCCGCTACGACGAGGCCTTCCGAGACGGCCCGGTCACGCCGCTCGCCATCCCGGAGAACTCGAAGAGCAACTACTACAAGTACGTCGCCTTCCTGCCGGCCGGCGTCGACCGCTCGTTCATCAAGAAGCGCATGCGCGAGGAGTTCGAGGTCGGCCTCTCCGGCGAGGTGTACGAGCTGCCGCTGCACCTGCAGTCGGTGTTCGAGCCGTGGGCCGACGGCCCGCTGCCCGGCGCCGAGGAGGCCTGCGCCCGCCACATCTGCCTGCCGGTGTCGGCCGTCATGACCGACGAGCAGGTCGAGCTCGTGATCGAGGCCGTCAACACCGTGGTCGAGCCGTGAGCAGCGTCGTCGCCGTCACGGGCGGTGCCGGGTTCATCGGCTCGAACGTCGTCGACGCGCTCGTCGGCGCCGGCCGCACCGTCCGCGTGCTCGACCAGACGCGCCCCCACCGGGACGACGTCGAGTGGCACCCGGTCGACATCCTGGACGTCGACTCGCTCGCGTCGGCCGTCGAGGGCACCGAGGCCACGTTCCACCTCGCGGCCATGGCCGACGTCAACGACATCTACGCCGATCCGGCCCGCGCCGTCGCCGTCAACGTGCAGGGCACCGTCAACGTGCTCGAGGCGTGCCGCCGCACGGACGCCGGCCGCGTGATCCTCGCCTCCACGGTGTGGGTCTACGGCGCGACCGTCGGCGACGTCGTCGACGAGGACACGCCCTTCACGCTCGACACGGACCGGCACCTCTACATCACGACCAAGATCGCGTCGGAGTTCGCCTGCCGCGACTACCTGAACCTCTACGACCGGCCGTTCACCGTCCTCCGCTACGGGATCCCCTACGGCCCGCGGATGCGCGAGACGACCGTGATGTCCGCGTTCTTCCGCCGTGCGCTCGCCGGCGAGGCGCTCACGATCGACGGCGACGGCATGCAGTCGCGGAACTTCGTGTACGTCGAGGACCTCGCCCGCGCGCACCTGCTCGCCCTGCTGCCGCAGGCCGAGAACCAGGTCATCAACGTCGACGGGCCCGTGCCCGTCACCATCCGCCAGGTCGCGGAGCTCACCGCCGAGCTGGTGGGCGACGTCGAGGTGTCCTTCGGGCCCTCCCGCCCCGGCGACCTCAAGCCGCAGACCGTCCTCAACGACAAGTCCCGCGAGCTCCTCGGCTGGGAGCCGAAGGTCGGGATCGAGGACGGGATGCGCCGCAGCTTCGAGTGGTACGTGGCCAGCCGCGCCGAGGCGGCCGAGCGCCGGTTCGGCGCGAGCGCCGGCAACTGACCGCACGCAGACAACCGCACCAACCGCCCCGAGAGGAGCTCCGACGTGAGCCGTGACGAGAGCCACGCCGCCCCCCGACGGGTCGCCGTCGTCCCCGCCTACAACGAGGAGCCCACCGTCCGGGACGTCCTCGGCAAGCTGTACGGCTACGTCGACGAGCTCGTCGTCGTCGACGACGGGTCCACCGACGGGACCCGCGCCGAGATCGAGCGCTTCCTCCCCGGTCGTCCCGGTGCGCGCCTGCTCGTGCACGAGACCAACCAGGGCATGAGCGAGGCGTACTACCTCGCCTTCGGCGACCTGCGCCGCCGCCTCGAGGCCGGCGAGCTCTCGCCCGACGACTTCGTCTACACGATCGACGCCGACGGCCAGCACGAGCTCGCCGTGCTCGAGGACCTCCACCGCCAGATGGAGGACGAGGGCCTCGACGCCCTGCTCGTGCAGCGCGACCTGTCGACGTACCCGCCGTACAAGCAGGCGGGCAACTGGGTGATGAGCACCTGGGCGACGCTGTGGTCGGGTGGCGTGCGGCTCAAGGACGTGGAGTCCGGCTACCGGATCTTCCGCCTCGGCGCCCTCGCCGACGCGCTCGACTACTACCAGGGCTACAAGTACTCGGAGACGGTCGAGGTGGCGATCGTGCTGTCGCGGCTCGGCTACCGGGTGCGCAACGACGTGCTCGTGCCGGTCCCCGTGTTCCGGTCCCGCACGCGCATGAAGGACGTCGTGATCGACCTGGCCGCCATGCCGATGGCCGCGTTCCGGGTCACGCTGCGCCGCCCGAAGGAGCAGCCGGTCCCCAGCCTCGTGCCGCCGGTCGCCGCGTCCGTCGGTCTCGCGGCGCTCGCCGTGTCGCCGCTGGTGCTCGCCCGCCGGGCGATCCGCCGCCGACGCACCCGCTGAGTCGCCGGCACGCGCCCGCGCCGCCGGGATCTGCGGCGCTCCGGTCACGCAGGACGGGATCGAGGACCCTGTCCCCCGCGGCCGGGGTCGGGTGGGGACCAGAAGGCGTGCCACGACGGGAAGCTCTCCGGCACCGTGCCACGGCCGTCGGCGTGCCTGGGCCAGTTCGCCGGTGGCTGCTCCAGCGGGTTCGTCGGCGCCGCCTCGCCGTACCAGAGCTCGTGCACGCGCCGCACGAACCGCCACCGGCCGTCGCGGCGGGCGTACGTGTCCCGGTAGAGGATCGACTGGTGCACCCACCGGTCGCCGTCGGCCACCTGGCCGAGGCAGTACACGAGGCCGGTCGCGTCGTCGGGGCCGGTCAGGTCGATGACGTGGGTGCCGACGTGCAGCATCGTCACGCCGATCGCCGACAGCGACGCCCGGAACGACTCGCGCAGGACCTCGTGGCCGACGAGGTCCCGACCCACCCGCACGTCCGCGACGAAGAGCTCGACGAGCGCGTCGAGGTCGCGCGAGTCGACGGCGACCGCGTAGCGGGACGCCAGCATCCGGATCTCGTCGTGCGCGACGAGCCGGTCGATCGGGTCCACGCCGTCCACGTCGGCCTCCACGTCCCGCTCCCTCAGTCCGGCAGGTCGGGCGCCCACGGCACGCCGTTGATGTGGCCGCCGCCGTCGGCGAACAGCGTGTTCCCGGTGACGTAGCGGGCGTCGTCGCCGGCCAGGAACGAGATCACACCGGCGATGTCCTCGTCGGGATCGCCCATGTAGCCCATCGGGACCTGCATGAGGATCTCGGCGATCATCTCGGGCATCGCCGCCTCGACGGCCCGGTAGGACGCGGTCGCCGCGCCCGGGCACAGCGCGTTGGCTCGGATGCGGTGGCGGGCCCACTCCCGCGCCGCCGTGCGCGTCAGCGCCCGCAGCGCCTCCTTGCCGACGTTGTACTCGGCCGTGAACGGGTGGGCGTTCACGCCGTTCAACGAGCAGACGTTGACGATCGACCCGCCGCCCGCGTCCCGCATGTGCGGGAACGCCCGCTGCATCGCCCAGTGCGCCGCCCAGAACGCCATCTGGAGGCCGTGCTGCATGACCTCGTCGGGCTTCTGCTCGAGCCGCGACATCTGGCCGCCGCCCCACGCGTTGTTCACGAGCACGTCGATCGAACCGAACGCATCGACGGCCCGGTCGACCGCGTCGGTCACGTCCTCCTGCACGAGCACGTCGGTGGGCACGAAGACGGCCGGCGCGCCGAGCTCGTCACGCAGCTCGCGCTGCGCGTCGGCGCCCGTGACCTGGTCGACCTCGGCCAGGACGACCGAGGCGCCGTCCCGGGCCAGCCGCCGGGCTGCGGCGCGCCCGATCCCGTCGCCGGCGCCGGTGACCAGCGCGACCTTCCCCTCGAGCGGTCGATCCGTCATCCCCGCACCCTCCCACGTGCCCGACCCGTTCTGTTGTGCGGAGGGGGTCAGCAGTCCTTCGAGTCCAGGTAGGCGGGGCCGCCGAGCATCTGGTCGATGCGCACCGCCTTCAGGCCCTTCCGCTCCAGCCCGCCGAGGATCTTCGGGAGCGCCTCGAGGATGACCTTCCGGTCCGCGTGCACGTTCCCGTCGATCGAGTCGTGGAGCAGCACGATCGAACCGGGCCGGACGCGGTCGAGGATGCGCCGGGCCACGAGGTCGCCGTCGTCGGTCGCCCAGTCCCCCGCCGACACGTCCCACGTCACCGTGACCATCCCCCGCTGCGCGACCTGCAGGTTCATGAACGGCGTGCGTTGGCCGTGCGGCGGCCGGAAGAAGCGGGGGCACACGCCGAGGTCGCGCTCGAACACGTCCTGCGTCGAGCCCAGCTCGAGGTACCGGGGGTCGAGCCAGTGCCAGTAGTCGTGGTGGTACGAGTGGTTCCCGAGCAGGTGCCCGTCGGCCATCAGCTGCTTCGAGACGCCGGGCTCGCGGACGATCGCCTTGCCGACCTCGAAGAACGTCCCCTTCACGCCGTGCTCGTCGAGGATGCGGGCGATGGCGAGCGAGTACTCGGCGTTGGGCCCGTCGTCGAAGGTGATCGCCACCTCCGGGCGGTCCCGGGGCCCGTGCGACGATACCGGTCCGAACCACGAGAGCTGCGGGTCGTTCATGCCCGTCCACAGGACGAGGCCGGCGGCGCCCACCAGCGCCACGGTCAGCAGCGCCTTCCGGGGACCCGGGGCGATCCCGAGGGTCCCGGTCCCGAACCGCACCCCGGCGGCCACGACGGACATCACGGCGGCGACGAGCAGCGGCAGCGAGGAGCCGGACCCGCCGATCCCCCACGCCACGCCCAGCGTGACCGCCGAGGCCGCCACCCCGGCGCCGTGGCTCCAGCGGGGTCCCGGAGGCGGCAGCCCGCCGGCCGTGAGCCCGGCGCCGGCGCCCAGGAGGAGGGCGATGATCGCCGTGGCCAGCCCGGCGGGCGTCACGTCGTAGAGGAGGGCGGAGAGGGCCACCAGCACCGGTCCGGCCCACCAGGTGCCCCGCCCCGCCACCCGGCGCAGGAACAGGGCCCCCACCGCGGTCGCCACCAGGACGGCCGCCAGCGTGGTGACCACCTCGCGCCCCGAGGGGTGCGCCGGCAGCGTCACGATCGGCACGAGCACCAGGCCGAACCCGTATCCTGTTGCCACCCCGGCCCAGGTGCCACGGGCACCCGCCGACTCGTCCACGATTCGCAGCTCCGGACCTTCCATGACCGACGCCTCCACGCCAGCCGGCGACACCGTAGTCACGCGCGCCACCGGCCCCGACGGCACCCCGTCCGGATCCGAGGCGCCCGCCGGGCGTGGCCACGGCCTGTTCGACGTCACGGGTCGCATCGCCGTGGCGGTCGTCTGCATCGCCTGGGGCGTGGTCCTGCTGCTGATGATGTCCCGCCGGGTCTTCATCAGCCACGACTCGCTCAGCAACAACGTCCACGTCTGGTACATCGCCGACCAGCTGTGGAGCGGCCACGGCATCCCGTTCCACATGCCGGTCCTGGCGAGCGGGCACGCCCTGACGTTCCCGTACTCGTCGATCCCCTGGGTCACCGCCGCGCTCGTGTGGCCGATCCTCGGCGACCGTGCGGTCACGCTGTGGCTGGTGCTCGGCTTCGTCGGCACCGTCGCGGCCACCTTCTGGTCCTTCCCGTCCCTGCGACGCGGCTGGTGGGCGGCCGCCACGCTCACGAACCCGGCGCTCGTCATCTCACCCCTGCTGGGCCAGCTGCCGTTCCTGTGGTCGCTCGCCTGCTTCACCTTCGCGATCGGGTGGTGGCGGCGCGGCAAGGTCGCCGTCGCCGTCGTCCTCACGACGCTGGCGTCGATCATCCACCCTGCGGTCGTGATGCCCATCGTGGCCATCACCGTGCTGCTGTGGCTGCCGTTCGAGGAGCCCGAGCGACGGAAGCCGCTCGTCGGCTGGTGGGCCCTCACGGTCGTGATCAGCCTCCCGGCCGCCTGGGCGGTGTTCCAGTCGCCGGTGGTCAGCCAGTCGTCCACGGCGACGCAGATCGGAGCGCTGCTGCAGACGGTCGGCATGCGCCTGCTGGTGCTGCTGATCCCGATGGCCTTCGTGGCCGTGCAGCACCTCAAGAGGACCCCCAGGTGGACGCCGGCGGTGCTGACCGTGCTGTTCGTGGTGCTCCAGGTGCCGATGTACCAGCCGTTCGGCATGGACTTCGCCTGGGGCAGCCTGCTGCGGAACCCCGACGAGAAGATCGACGCCTTCGCCGACTCCGACGCCGTCACGCCCGGCGACACCTACCGCGTGCTCACCGGCAACGACGGCAAGTACGGCCTGTACGCCGTCGTCCAGGCCGGCGGGGTGCTCGACGCCGAGTTCTTCCCCGAGGGCCTGCACCGCGGGGGGTTCGGCACGCCCGAGCGCTACTCGGCGTTCCTGCGCCAGCGCGACGTGGACAGCGTGGTCGTCTTCCCGACCTACGCCCAGAAGTACCGGCGCTCGAACGAGCCGGAGCTGCTGCAGGACATGACCCGCGAGGGCTGCGTGAACGGCCTCACCGTGACCCGTCGCCCGGGGAACGGCGACTGGATCGTCTACGACCTCGACCGCTGCTGAGCGCCGGCGTCAGCCGAGCCGGAGGCCCATCTCGTCGAGGCGGCGGTCCGCCGACTCCTGCGAGACACCGAGGATGCAGGCGATCGCCCGCATGTCGTCGCGGCGGATGGTCAGCACGCGGCCGTTGAAGTCCTGCCGCTGCACCTGGATCATCCGGAGGTAGCGGGAGAGCATCTCGGCCTCGGCGCCGCCGAGGTCCTCGAGGCGGGTCAGGTCGATCTTGGCGCCGGAGGCGTCGAGGTCGCGGCGGGTGTCGGGCAGCTCCTCGTTGCCGGGCAGCAGCTGGTCCACCGGGACCTTGTAGAAGAGCGCCAGGCGGTGGAGGCGGGGCACCGAGATCGCCCGCTCCCCGCGCTCGTAGGCGCCCAGCACGGACGCCTTGAACTCCTGGCCGGAGACGGCCTCGACCTCCTGCAGCGACAGGTGCTTCTGGCGCCGGATCTGGCGCAGCCGCTCACCGACGATCTTGCCGTAGCCGCCGTCGCGGAGCTCCTCGTCCTCGAGCATCTCGTCACTCATGGTTGGCCCTTCTCGTCCGCCGCCCTCGTCGGCTGCTCCACCGTGGAGCGCCACACACAACCTGAGACCGATGGGCGTCCGACCACTGTGAGTCAGATCCATCGCGCGGACCACAGGGAAATGTACCCGAACCAGCACGGAGGGTGGTCAGATCACCGGGCCCGCCGCGGCACGGGTCGCGACGAGCAGCACACCCGCCGCGATGGCCGCCGTCTCGGCCCGGAGCACGTGCGGACCGAGCGTCACCGGCGACGCACCGGCAGTCGCCGCGGCACTGCGCTCGGCGTCCGACCAACCGCCCTCGGGGCCCACGAGGAGGACCCGGTCCGTCGGCGCGACCGGCCGTCCGCCGAGGTCGGCCGGCACCGCAC
>JAEVZA010000286.1 GCA_023392475.1 Actinomycetes bacterium
GTGCGGGGCGGCGCGGCGGCCGCGGTCCCCGAGGTGGACGACCGGCCGCAGTGGTCGGTCCTCGGGCTCGACGCCGCGGCCGCGGCGGACCTCCGGGGCGCGGTCGAACGAGGGGAGCGAGCCCTGCACCGCGCCGTGCCCGACGCCGTGCGCCACCTCCGCCCCGAGCACCCGGAGCGGCTGCGGGACGTCGACCGACCCGAGGACCTCCCGCCGGAGCTGTGGCGGCCGTCACGTGACGGATGACCGTCCTCGCGGCGCCTGGGGGTAGGTTGCCCCCGTGCCGATCGAGGAGATCACCGTCGACGACCTGGCCGAGCTGCGCGAGGGCGGCGCCCTCGTGCTCGACGTCCGCAACCCCGACGAGTACGAGGAGGCCCGGGTCCCGGGCGTCCTGCTCATCCCCCTGCCCGAGCTCGGCGCACGCCACGACGAGATCCCCGAGGCGGACGTGGTGTACGTCATCTGCCGCAGCGGGGCCCGCAGCCTCCGGGCGAGCGAGTTCCTCGAGGGGCAGGGCCGGCGGGCGGTCAACGTGGCCGGCGGCACGCTGGCCTGGATCGAGTCGGGGCGCGACGTCGACGCGGGTCCCGACGGCGGCTGAGGTCCGGCCGGCGTCGTGGACGGGCCCACGCGGAGCGACTACGAGCTGATCGAGGACGACGCGTCCTTCGCCCGGCTGCTCGACCGTCTCGACGGTCAGCGCCGCTACGCCATCGACACCGAGTTCCACCGGGAGCGGACCTACTTCCCGCACGTCGCCGTCGTGCAGATCGCCGACGAGCACGGCGTCGCCCTCGTCGACGCGCTGACCGTCGACCTCTCGCCCTTCTCCCGGATCCTCCAGGGCCCCGCCCTCGCGGTCATGCACGCCGCCCGCCAGGACATGGAGGTGCTCGAGCGCAGCTGCGGCACCATCCCGTCGCGCCTGGTGGACACGCAGCTCGCCGCCGGCTTCCTCGGCTACACCAGCCCCTCGCTCGCCAACCTCCTCGAACGGGAGCTGCGGGTCCGGGCCCCGAAGGCCGATCGGCTCACCGACTGGCTGAAGCGACCGCTCCGCCCCGCCCAGCTCGACTACGCGGCCGCGGACGTCGCACACCTCCTCGACCTGCACGACGTGCTGTGGGAGCGGGTCGGGGACAAGGGCCGCACGGACTGGGTGCTCGACGCGTGCGAGGAGCTCCGCACCGAGTCACGTGGTCCGCGCGACCCCGACGAGGCGTGGCGCCGCATCAAGGAGCTGCGCCACCTCCGCGGATCGACCCTGGCCGTGGCGCAGGCGGTCGCCGGGTGGCGCGAGCGCCGGGCCGTCGAGACGGACCAGACGCCGCGGTTCGTCCTCTCCGACCTCGCCGTGGTGTCGGTGGCGACGGCCGCGCCCACGACCGTCGAGGAGCTGCGGTCCCTCCGCGGCGTCGACGGGCGCAGCGTGAAGGGCGGCATGGGCGAGGACCTCCTCGCCGTGATCGCCGCGGCGAAGGGCAGCCAGCCGCACCGGGCACCGTCGCAGTCCGTCCCCGAGCTCCCGGGGGAGCTTCGACCGGCCGTGCCGCTCGTGTCCGCGTGGGTGAGCCAGCGGGCGCGGGACCTCGAGCTCGAGACCTCGCTCCTCGCGACCCGCGCCGACCTCGAGGACCTCCTCCGCGGGGTCCCCGGCGCGCGGTTGACGCAGGGCTGGCGCGCCGAGCTGGTCGGCGAGCCGATCCGCCGGCTCGTGGAGGGCGAGGCCACGCTGGCCTTCGACCGCGCCCACGGGCTCGTGCTGGAGGAGCGGCACCGCTCCTGAGGTCAGCCGGGGCGGACGATCCTCGCCTCGTCGGGTCCGAGCGGGCTCCCGGCGGCGGGAGGGTCGCCGGGGAGCGCGGTGCCGCCGAGCCACTCGCCGCCGGGCACGTCGACGACCCCGTCGGTGAAGTTGACCTGGACCTCGACGTCGGTCGGCGTGCCGTCCGCGACGGTCGCATCGACGGTCCGCCGGAAGCGCACGACGCCCGACGGTGCGTCGAGGAGCTCCATCGCCCCGCGGTGCAGCGCCGGCAGCGACCGCCGGAGCGCGAGCAGGCGACGGTAGTGCTCGAGCACCGACGTCTCGTCACCCGCCTGGGCGGCGACGCTGCGGGCGGCGGCCTCCGGCGCGAAGGGCAGCCAGGCGCCGCCCGGCCAGCCGTGGTCGTCGTCCGAGGTCCACGGGATCGGTGCCCGACAGCCGTCGCGTCCGCCGGGGTCGACGACGCGGTCCGGCGGCACGTCGGCGTCCTCGAGGCCGAGCTCCTCGCCCTCGTAGAGGAACGGGGTGCCCCTGAGGGTGAGCAGCAGCACCGCAGCGGCCCGCGCCCTGGCCTCGGACCCGAACCGGGTGCGGTGGCGCTTCACGTCGTGGTTCGACAGGACCCAGCACGGCCACCCGCCGACCGGCTCGTAGAGCTCGATCGCGCTGCGGATCTCCTCGGTCCACGCCGCCGCCGTCCACGGCGCGTGCAGCGCGGGGATGTTGAACCCGAGGTGGAGCTCGTCGCCCCGGCCCAGGAAGTCGACGACCCGCTGGCGGTCGAACACGAACGTCTCGCCCACGAGCAGGGGTGGGTGGTCGAAGCGGTCGGTCTCGGCGCGCAGCTCCTTGAGCCGCACGTGCACCCCGGGGCCGTGGTCCAGCACGCACGCGGGGATGCCGACCAGCTCCGGTGGCGTGTCCACGTCCAGCTCCTTGCCGACGCAGTGCACGACGTCGATGCGGTAGCCGTCGACGCCGCGGTCGCTCCAGAAGCGGAGGACGTCGGTCATCGCGACGGCCACCTCGGGCCGGTTCCAGTCGAGGTCGGGCTGCTCGGGCAGGAAGAGGTGCAGGTAGTACTGCTCCGTCGTGGGGTCGAACGACCAGGCGGGGTAGTCGCCGAACGCTGCCCGCCAGTCGGTGGGCGGCCCGCCGTCGGGCGCCGGGTCCCGCCACACGTACCAGTCGCGCTTCGGGTCCTCGCGCGACGACCGCGACGCGGTGAACCACGGGTGCTGGTCCGAGGTGTGGTTGGGCACGACGTCGAGCACCACGCGGAGCCCCTCCTCGTGGGCCCGGGCGACGAGGGCGTCCGCGTCGCCCAGGTCCCCGAAGAGGGGGTCGACGTCGCAGTGGTCGGCGACGTCGTAGCCGAAGTCCGCCATGGGGGAGCGGTAGAAGGGCGACAGCCACACCGCGTCGGCGCCGAGGGCCCGGATGTGGTCGAGGTGGGCGGTGGCGCCGGGCAGGTCGCCGACACCGTCACCGTCCGAGTCGGCGAAGCTCCTGGGGTACACCTGGTACACCACGCCGGTGCGCCACCACGGCCACTCGGGATCGTCGGCGGGCGGGCGTTCGGGGCGGGGCTCCTGCACGGCGGAGCACCCTATCCAGGGCCGCCGCGGAGGGGGTCGGATCGGCGTCCGCGCCCGGATCGGGTACCTTCCGCCGCAGGGGCGTCGCGCTACAGTGGGCGGCTCCGGTCACTGATGACGGGGAGTGCATCGTGAAGAAGGGTCGGCATCGCCGCTACGAAGAAGCCCGGGCGCTGAAGCGCGGCCCGGACCTGGACATCGAGGCGATCTTCACGGACCTCGAGGCCGATCGGCCCGCCCCCGTCGTGGACGACATCGAGCGCCCCCAGGGCGGCCTGGACAGCGACGATCCCGACGTCGACGAGGACGACGGGATCACGGACGACGAGGAGCGGGAGCGGGGCTGACCAGCTCGGCCAGCCGCGCCAGGTCCTCGTCCGAGGTCAACCGGATCCCGCGATCGGGCAGGCGGTCCGCCCAGTCCGCACCCTCCACCAGCTCCGTCGGCGGCAGCACCGCGCGCCCGCGCACGACCAGCCCGGCGAGCTCCGGGCCGTCGACCGCGGGGTGGCGGAAGGAGAGGTGGCCCGACCAGAGGCCGCCGTCGCTCAGGGTCAGCCGACCGGCCCGACCGGCCGCGGCGCTGACCGCATCGAGGACCCGCAGCACGAAGCCGTGGTAGGCGCGGGTGTGCTCGTCGGCGAGGCCGTCGACGTCCTCCGCGGTGAAGGGCTCGCGGACCCGCTCGCGCACGGCGAGGACCGGGGCCATGCGGGCGCTGCGGTGCCCGCCGCGCAACCGGGTGAGCGAGCGGCTGTTCAGGCGGCCGGCCGTCACGCCCGCGAGGCGGGGCGTGTGCCGCCACCGGTCGGCCTCGGCGGCGACGTCGGCGATGCGGTCGACCTCGTCGGGGTCCACGAGCTCGCCGGTCGGCCCCTTGAGGGCGCGGCCGGCGCGGGCGATGGCCTCGAGCACGTACACGAGGATCTGGTTCTCGACGGTCTCGAAGCTCCGTGACGTCGTCATGCAGACGAACACGTCGTCGTTGCCGAGCGCGTTGGCCCTGGCGGTGATGGTCTCGGCCCACATGATCGGGCCCCGCACCGAGTAGACGCAGCGCTCGCTCTCCGTCGAGACGGTCGTCGTGAGCGTGCGGATGCGGAGCTCCATGCCGTCGAGCAGCGCGGTCGCCTCGGTCGATGCGGCGAGCGAGATCGCCGTGGCGTCCGAGAGCGTCAGCGAGTCGATGCCGAGCAGCGCCGCGGCGGAGCCGATCGCGGGGGAGATGCGGGTGCGGCGGCGCCACAGCTCGGCGGTCGGGGCGGTGCCCGTCGCGTCGGCCGGCGCGGCCTCGGTCGTGCTCACCGATCCGCCGTCAGCCGACCAGGTCCTCGCCCAGCAGCTCGGCCACCACGCGACGGGTCTCCTCCTGCTCGGGCGGGTCGAGGTGCTTCGCGACGAGCTTGTACAGCCGGACCGCGGTGTGCTCGTCGATCCCCTCGAACTGGGGGAGGAAGAACGCGTAGAAGATCTCGTAGAGGAGCCGGGACTCCGTGACGTCGTCGCGTCCGCGCCGTGCCACGTAGCGGCGTGCATCGACGAAGATCGCGGGTCCGAGGTTGTTGAGCGCCCGGAGGGGCAGGAGCCGCTTGATGAGCTCGCCGTCGCCCTCGAGCAGCTGCTCGTAGGCCCACTCCGGCGGTGTCGTGACCTCGATGAAGGCGAAGCGCCGCATGAGGGCGTACGACATGTCGAAGAGCAGGTGCTTGTCGAGCGCGTTCATCGTGGCGATGATCCGCCACGACGCCGGCAACCGGATCGGATCGGTCTCGCCCGGGGGCTCGACCCCGTGCGGCACCAGCGAGATCGGCTTGATCTGGCCGCTGCGGCGGAAGGGCAGCACGACCGCCGAGCCGGACAGCACCGTGAACAGCTGGCCGAACGCACGGTCGAAGTTCGACCGGTTCAGCTCGTCGATCACGAGCCACTTGCCCGTCTCGATCGCCTCCACGAACAGCCCGGGACGGAAGATCAGTCCCTCCGGGGTCGGCTGGAGGCCGCCGATCGTCTCGAACGTCGTCCACTCCGAGGTCGCCGTGGTCGGCGCGTAGCCGGTGCACAGCATCGAGTGCCGGCCGAGCTCGGCGGCGAGGTAGGCGAGCGTGGTCTTGCCGGTGCCCGGTGGCCCGGTCAGGATCACGTGCTTCCCTGCGTCGAGGGCGGCGACGAGCTGGTCGACGACGAACGGAGGGAAGATCATCCCCTCCTCCTCGGCGACCCGGAGCAGTTCTGGCGCGGTGAACGCTGTCACCCCCGACGGATCGGCAGGCTCGGGCCCCTCCTTGAGATCAGGAGCGCGATGTCCGCTTCCGCACCACCGGGTGGGGCAGCCACGTCGTGGTCGCGGCCGGCCCGTCGTCGACCCCGAGGTGGTCCCGGAGCCGGTCGTAGACCTCCTGGCCGACGAGGCCGACGATGTCGTCGCGCAGCGAGACGACGACCGGCTCGTGGCCGACGAAGGCCTCGGGCGAGTCCGTGCACCACCAGTGGAACTCGAGGCCGCCCTCGCCCCAGTCACGTCGCTTCCACTCGCGGAGCGTGTAGATCGTGTGGTCGACGTCGTCGATCTCGTGGGTGAGCCGCAGCGGGAGCTGCCAGCACACCTCCGGCTTCCAGTCGAGGGGGCGCTCGTCCGCGTCGAGCGCGGCCACGTGCAGCGCGCAGCCCGCCCCGCGGTGGAAGTCCGAGCGGTTGAGGAAGATGCAGGCGCCGTCGTGCACCCGCGTCACCCACTCCTTGTCCTCGTTCTTGTAGATGCCGCCGCCGAGCCGCTTGGCCTCCTGCTTGAACTGCCACTGGTCCTTGGTCAGCCGCGCCGCCGCCTTGCGGACCCGCGTGCGGTCCGGCGCGTCGGCGAAGTGGCTGCCGAACGAGCAGCACCCGTGGCCGAGGTCGGTGGTGTCCTCCTCGTGCACGCCCTTGCACCCCTCGCCGAAGATGCAGCGCCAGGGGCTCATGAGGAACGTGGCGTCGAACATGTACGTGTCGCCGTCGTGCTCGAAGGAGACCCACTCGCGTCGGGTCTCGTCGGGGTGGGGCGCGGGTGCTGGGGGGCGGGCCACGGTTCGGACACTACCGACGGCCGGCGCTGCGCGGTGACGCGCGGAGGCGCACGGTGGCGCGGTCGACCCCCCGGTACTGTCGCCGACGTGTCCGACGACGACACCCGCTCCTCGGTCGGCGTGCTGGTCGACGACCTCCGCGCCGCGATCGGCCGCGACCACGTGCTCACGGACGCGACGTCGCTCCGCCTCTACGGCCACGACGCGTCGACCTACCGCGGGGAGGCACCGCCGGTCGTGTGCCTCCCCGGCGGCACCGACGGGGTCGCCGCGGTCGTCCGCACCGCCCGCCGCCACGGGCGGCCGTTCGTCGCCCGCGGGTCCGGGACAGGTCTGGCCGGCGGCGCCGTGCCGCTCGACGGCGCCGTCGTCGTCTCCACGACGCGCATGGACCGGATCCTGTCGGTCGACCCGGCGGCGCGCATCGCCTGGGTGGAGCCGGGCGTCCTCAACCTGGACCTCACCCGCGCCGTCCGCCGGCACGGGCTGCACTTCGCGCCCGACCCGTCGAGCCAGCAGGCGTGCACGATCGGCGGGAACGTGGCCAACAACTCCGGTGGCCCGCACTGCCTGGCGTCGGGCGTCACCTCCGCCCACGTGCTGGCGGTCCGCGTCGTGCTGCCCGACGGCGACGTCGTGGAGCTGGGCGGCGAGGAGCCGGAGCCACCGGGCCTGGACCTCCGGGGCGCGTTCGTCGGCGGCGAGGGCACGCTCGGCGTCGCCACCGCGATCGCCGTGCGGCTCACGCCGGATCCGTCGACGGTCCGGACGCTGCTGCTCACCTTCGACGACCTCGGCGCCGCGGCCACGTGCGTCACCGAGGTGATCGCCGCGGGGATCGTCCCCGCCGCGGTGGAGATGATGGACGGCGGGCTGGCCGCGGTCGTCGAGGACTTCTGCGGCGCCGGGTACCCGCGCGACGCCGCGGCCGTCCTGCTGGTGGAGCTCGACGGCCCGCCCCACGCGGTCGCGGACGGCGCGGCGGCCGTCGCGGCGCTCGCGGGCGGCTTGGGCGTCCGCGACGTGCGCACCGCCGCGGGCGACGCGGAGCGCGACGCGCTGTGGCGCGGCCGGAAGAGCGCGTTCGGGGCGGTCGCGCGGATCCGCCCCGACTACTACCTGCACGACACCGTGGTGCCGCGCACACGGCTCGTCGAGGTGCTCGCCGAGGTGCGTGCGATCGCTGCCCGCCACGACCTCCTGGTGCACGACGTCTTCCACGCGGGCGACGGGAACCTCCACCCGCTCCTCCTCTTCGACGCCCGCGAGCCCGGCGTGATGGAGCGCGTGCACGCCGCGGGGGAGGAGATCGCGGCCGCGTCGCTCCGCGCCGGCGGGGTCCTGTCGGGCGAGCACGGCATCGGCCTCGAGAAGCGGGACCTCATGGGGCTGCAGTTCACCGACGTGGAGCTGGAGCACCAGGACCGGCTCCGGGCCGCGTTCGACCCGGACCGCGCGTCGAACCCGCACAAGGTGCTGCCGGGCGGGGCGCGCTGCGGCGAGCTGGGCGCGCTGCCCGAGGGCGTGTGGATCTGATCACCCCGCGCCGGGACGACCCGGCGCTGGCGGCGTTCCGGGACGAGGTGGGGGAGACCGGGCCGGTCTGCGTCGCCGGTGGCCGGACCTCCTGGCGCGTCGGCGGCGATCCGGCGCCCGGCACCCGCGAGGTGCGCGCCCCGGTCGGCGTCGTGCACGTGGAGCCGTCGGAGCTCGTGGTGCGGGTGCGCGCCGGCACGACCGTGGACGAGCTCGGCGCGGAGCTCGCGGCGGTGGGGCAGGCGGTCACCCTCCCCTCGGTCCCGGGCTCCACCGTCGGTGGCGCGCTCGCCGTCGGCCGATCGGACGTGCACGCGCTCGGGCACGGGCCCGTCCGCGACGCGCTGCTCGAGGCCACCGTCGTCGACGCGTGGGGGCGGATCGCCCGGGCCGGCGCGCCCGTCGTGAAGAACGTGTCCGGGTTCGACCTCTGCCGGCTGCTGGTGGGATCGCTCGGCACCGTGGGGCTGATCGGCGAGGTCGTGCTCCGGACGCGGCCGCGCCCGGCGGCCGGTGCCTGGTGGACCGGCCCCGCCGACGCCGAGGTCGTCGCACGGATCCGTGGGGCGGTGGAGCGCCCCACGTCGGTCCTCTGGGACGGCACGACCGCATGGGTGCACGTCGAGGGCCACCCGGCCGACGTC
>JAEVZA010000290.1 GCA_023392475.1 Actinomycetes bacterium
GACGTCGGCCGGCATGCGGGGACGGTACACGTCGCCCGACCGGGCACCCGCCGGGCCGCGGCGGCTCCGCCTGGCGCCGTCCGCGCGGCGCGGTCCCGCTTCCGTCTGACAACCTCGGGACGTCGGACGGCGCCCGCCGCCCTGGGACGGAGGACGACATGCACGAGCGGACGAAGGCGCTGGTGCTCGGCGGCGGTGGACCCGTGGGCGTGGGCTGGGAGGTCGGGCTCGCCGCGGGCCTGGCCGAGCACGGGGTCCAGCTCGGCGAGGCCGACCACGTCGTCGGGACGTCGGCCGGTTCGATCACCGGCGCGTTCCTCGCCGCCGGGGCGGACCCCAAGGAGCTCGCCGGCGAGGTGACGGAGATCTTCCGGCGCAGCCTCGACGGATCGGGGGTCGACGTGGTCGACGTGGCCGCCGTGGCCGAGCTCATGGACCTGCAGCTCGGGATGGCCGACGACGGCGCCGATCCGGCCACGCAGCTGGCGAGGATCGGCCGGCTCGCGCTCGACGCGTCGACCGTGGACGAGGGGTCCTTCGTGCGGACGCTCACCACGGCGCTCGAGGGTCGGGAGTGGTCCGATCGGTTCCGCTGCACCGCGGTCGACGCGGGATCCGGCGACTTCGCGGTCTGGGCGGCCGACTCCGGCGTCCCGCTCGCCCGAGCGGTCGCGTCCAGCTGCGCCGTGCCGGGCATCTACCCGCCGGTGACCATCGAGGGGCGCCGGTACCTGGACGGCGGCGCCCGGTCCCCGCTGAACGCCGACCTCGCCGCCGGCCACGACGCGGTGGTCGTCGTGTCCGTGATGCCGCTGCAGCTGCCGCCCGGCCTCGCCGACGAGCGGTTCGAGCGCTACTTCGCCGCACAGCGGGCCGAGCTGGACGCGTTGCGTGAGGCGGGTGCGGACGTCGAGGTCATCGAGCCCGACGAGACGTTCCTCGAGATCTCCGGGTACGGGCTGGCGCTGATGGACTTCTCCCGGATCGCCGCCGCGGTGGACGCCGGGCGGGACCTCGGCGAGGCGGTCGCGGAGCGCATCGCCGCCGCCTGGTAGGTCGCCGCGAGCTGCTGTCGCGGCGAACCGGCTCCACGGACGGACGAACTCGGGGCCGGCGGGTCGCTGAGCGGTCGCCGTCCCCCGAGATCGGCGGCGCGCGCCCCGCCGCGCCCAGCGACCTGAACCGGGTTCAGACGACGAGACCCGTTCAATGCGACATTTTCCTCATATTCCTGTAACCCCGGCGGCGGGTGCGCAGTCCCACCCCGCAGCGGCGATCATGAGGGAGCCATCATGTTTCTGGAGAACGGTTCGCTGGGGGCCGACCTGCTCGAGGGTCGGGGCCCCGGCGTCCTGACGTTCGGCGGCCAGGACCGCACCTGGTCGGCGGGGCTGCGGCGAACCCTCGTGGGCCGGCCCGAGGTCGAAGCGTGGTGCCGCCACGTGCTCGCCGCGCTCGACCACCGCCTCGCGGCGGACCCGCACCTCGCACCCACGCTGGCGATGTCGGACCGCTCCCTGGTTCACCACCTCGACGCGCCGTCGCCGGGCGCCGCAGGCGGACCGCCGGCAACCTCCTCCCCCGCCGACGCCACGATGTGCCTCGTCGGCACGGCGCTGTCGCAGCTCGCGGCGGTCGGGGCGCTCGCACCGACCCACCTCGCCCCCGGCAACGGCATCGACCTCGTGACGGGGCACAGCTCCGGACTCGTGACCGCGTGGGCGGTCGCCCGCCACGGCACGGTGCCCGACCCCGACGCGGCGGTCGGCGTCCTGCTCGTGCTCGCCGCCATCGCCGAGGAGGCCGCGGGCCACCCGTGGTCGACGACGCTCGCACCGCCGAGCACCGATCCGGACGAGCAGATCACACCGATGCTCGCCGTCTCCGGCCTCACCGAGCCGGCGCTGGCGGCGACCCTGGCGGGTCTCGACCCCGTGACCGGACCGCACATCGCGCTCCAGAACGCCTGGGACCGCTTCGTCCTGAGCGGCCGCCCCGCGGAGCTCGACCTGTGGCGCCGGTCCGTCGAGGACCACGACGGCGTCCGCACCGAACCCCTCCCGTCGCCGGCGCCGTACCACCACCCGGCGCTCCTGGACGTCGCCGAGCGGGTCGTGCAGCGGATGGCCGCGACCGGCGTCCGGTTCGAGGGCGACCTCCTCGTCCCGCTCGTCGATCCGCGCGACGGCAGCACGCACCAGGGCGGCGACCTGACCGACCGGATCACCTGCTCGATGTCGGCCCTCCCGGTCCGCTGGGCCGACGCGCTGTGCGGCCCGGTCACGGACGCCGCCCGCCGCGGCGGCGCCGCCGGCGGCACCGTGGTGATCGACCCGGGCCCGTCGACCACGACGGCCCGCATGACGGCCCGGGCGCTCGCCGGCACCGGCACCACCGTGCTGGCGCTCGGCGACGACGCCGACGTCCGCGCCCTGTCGATCGCCACCGACCGACCCGCCGCGCCGCTCGACTACCGCGAGCTCGCACCCACCCTGCGGCGCTCCGCCGACGGCCGGACCCGCCTGCACACGCGCCACACCGAGTGGAGCGGACGCTCCCCCGTCGTGCTCGCCGGCATGACGCCGACGACGGTCGACGTCGCCATCGTCGCCGCCGCCGCGAACGGCGGGCACGTCGCCGAGCTGGCGGGCGGCGGCCAGGTCAGCCCGGCGATCCTGGCCGAGCGCCTCGTCGAGCTCGGCGAGGAGCTGCAGCCCGGCCACGAGGTCGTGTTCAACGCGCTGCACCTCGACCCGTACCTGTGGGGCATGCACCTCGGCCGCGACCGGCTCGTGCAGCGGGCCAAGGCCGACGGCGCCCCGATCTGCGGCGTCACGGTGTCGGCCGGGATCCCCGACCGCGACGACGCCGTCCGGCTCCTGGACGAGCTCGTCACCGCCGGCATGTGGCTGAACGCCTTCAAGCCCGGCGACGAGGCGGGCGTGCGCCGCGTCCTCACCATCGCCGACGCCACGCCCCACCGCGTCTGGCTGCACCTCGAGGGCGGGCTGGCCGGCGGCCACCACGCCTGGAGCGACGTCGAGCAGGTGCTCGTCGCCACGTACGCGGACATCCGTCGCCGGCCGAACGTCGCGCTGCTCGTCGGCGGCGGCATCGGCACCGCGTCGCGCGCCACGGCGCTCCTCGACGGCTCGTGGGCGCTGGCCCACGGGCCCGTGCGGATGCCGGTCGACGGCGTCCTCGTCGGCACCGCGGCGATGGCCGCGGCGGAGTCGACCGCGTCGCCGTCGGTGAAGGCCGCGCTCGTCGCCGCGCCCGGCATCGCCGGCCCCGTGGCGCGCGGCCGCTCGGCGGGCGGCGTGACCTCGGGCCGCTCGTCCCTCGGCGCGGACATCCACTACCTGGACAACCACGCCGCGCGGGTCGCCGCGATGCTCGACGAGGTCGCCGGCGACGCGTCCGCCGTCGCCGCGCGCCACGACGAGATCGTCGCGGCGCTCGCCGGCACGGCGAAGCCCTGGTTCGGCGACCTCGCCACGATGACCTACGCCGCGGCGCTGGAGCGGTTCGTCGAGCTGTGCGCCCTCGGCCGCCACGGCCGGTACGAGGACGGCCGGTGGCTCGACGTCGATCACCGCCGCCGCTTCCACGACCTGCTGCGGCGGTGGGAGGCGCGCTGCGCCGAGCAGGACCGGGGCGAGATCGATCCCGTCCTCGCCGATCCCGCCGACCTCGACGACCCGGAGAAGGCCGTCGAGCGCTTCGTGCGCGCCTACCCGGTCACCGCGCTCGCCGAGCTGGAGCCGACGGACGTCGCGTTCCTGATCGGGGTCTGCGACCGACCGGGCAAGCCCGTCCCGTTCGTGGTCGCGATCGACGCCGAGGTGCGCCGCCGATACCTCGCGGACTCCCTCTGGCAGGCGCACTCCGACCGCTGGGAGGCCGACGAGGTCCTCGTGAGCCCCGGCCCGTGCGCCGTCGGCGGCGTGGCCCGCGTCGACGAGCCCGTGGCGGAGCTGCTCGACCGGTACGAGGCGGCGGCCGTCGCCGCGACCGGCGCGGCGGGTGCGGAGGAGCACCCCGACGGCTCGGCCGTCGACCTGCTGCTGTCGCTCCCGACCGTGCTGAGCGGCGGCGTCGCCGTGGCCTCGCCCGTCGTGCGGATGGCGGGCACCAGCTCCTGGCACGTCGAGCGGATCGGCGACGCCGTCACCGCGCACTGCTGCCTCGACGGCGAGCGGCTCACCCTCCACGGCCCGGCCGCACCCGTCGGCGAGGTCGTCGTCGAGCTGCGGTGGCCAGCCCTCCCGGGCGCGGCCGGCGACGGCTGCCTCTCGTTCTCCGTGCACGTCGACGAGCGCGCCGGCGTGCGGTGCGCGTCGATCGACGCCGATTCGCTGGCCACGGCCCAGGGCGGCCTCATGGCGATGATCGAGGGAGCCGCCGGCGGCACCGCGCGGCACGGCACGCCCGGCGACGGGTCCCGCTCCCGCTACGGCGGCGTCCCGGTGCCCGATGAAGCGATGGCGACGGCCTGGCCCGAGGTGTTCGGTCTGCTCGGGCGCGCCGGTGCGTCCGACGGCCTCGTTCGGCTCGTCCACGCCCGGCACCGCACCACCACGACGACGGGCGCGCCGGGCGACCACGGCGGGCGGCACGACCACGACGACCCGGCGCTCACCGTGCGCGCCACCCCGGCCGGGATCGAGC
>JAEVZA010000436.1 GCA_023392475.1 Actinomycetes bacterium
CCGCGACGGTGGACCGCCTGCTCGCCGACGGCTGGCGCGTCGTGGTGCTCGACCGGGAGCCGGGCCGCAACGCCGCCGTGGCGGCGGGGGTCGAGGACGTCGTCGGCGTCGAGGGCGACGTGTGCGAGGACGACGACGTGCTCGCCGCGATCGATCGGGCCGCCGCGCTCGGGCGGCCCTCGGCGCTCGTGAACGTGGCCGGGGGCGGGGTCGGCGGCGGACCGACCGTGCGCGACGACGGCCGCCCCCACCGACGGTCGTCGTTCGAGTCGACGATGCGCCTCAACGCGCTCGGCACGTTCAACGCGAGCCGCCTCGTCGCCGCGGCGATGGCCGGCAACGAGCCCGACGACGACGGCGGCCGGGGCGTGATCGTGCACACCGCGTCGATCGCCGGGTTCGAGGGCCAGCGCGGCCAGGTGGCGTACGCGGCGGCCAAGGCCGCCATCCTCGGGATGACCCTGCCGATGGCGCGCGACCTCGCCCCGCTCGGCATCCGCGTCTGCACGATCGCCCCCGGCCCGATGGCCACGCCCGTGATGCTCGAGGTGATGTCCCGCCTCGACGAGGACCCGACCGCCGGCCCGGTGTTCCCGGCCCGGATGGGCGAGCCCGCCGAGTTCGCGCTCGCCGTCGCGATGGTGCTGGACGACCCGTACCTCAACGGCGTGCAGGTGCGCCTCGACGGCGCGCTCCGGCTGCGGTGACGCCCGGCCCGCTGGGCGGAACCGCCGCCGCGGCCGCCGACGACGGGATCACGGGTGCGGGATAGCGTCGCGGCGCGACGACCGGGCGACGATCGGAGACCATCGTGAGGGCAGTCATCGTGGGAGCGTCGAGCGGGCTCGGTCGCTGCATCGGCACCGGCCTGGCGGCCAACGGCACGCACGTCGCGCTGATGGCGCGGCGCCTGGAGCGGCTGGAGGCCGCGGCGGCGGAGGCCGGGCCCGACGCCGTGTCGATCGCCTGCGACGTCACCGACCCGGCCTCGTGCGAGGAGGCGATCGGCCGCGCCGCGGAGGCCCTGGGCGGCATCGACGGGCTCGTCTACACGCCCGGCATCGGCCCGCTCGGCCGGCTCGTCGACACCGACGCCGACACGTGGCGCCGCGTGTTCGACACGAACGTGATCGGCGCGTCGCTCGTGACGGCGGCGGCGCTCCCCCACCTCACCGACAGCTCCGGCACGGCGGTGTACCTGTCGTCCGTCAGCGCGTCGCACACGCCGCCGTGGCCCGGCCTCGGCGCCTACGCGGTCAGCAAGGCGGCGCTGGACAAGCTCGTCGAGGCCTGGCGGGTCGAGCACCCCGAGGTCGGCTTCACCCGGCTGACCGTCGGCGAGTGCGCCGGCGGCCCCGGCGACTCGATGACCGGGTTCGCGACGGAGTGGGACCTCGAGCTGGCCGCCGAGCTCGTGCCGGTCTGGGTGGAGCGCGGCTACATGACCGGCGCGCTCATGGACGTCTCGCAGCTCGTGGCCGTCATCGACCAGGTGCTGCGCAGCGACCCGTCGGTGTGCATCCCCGTGGCGTCGGTGGCCCCGCGGCTCGTCACGCCCGACGAGTTCCCCACCCAGGAGTCCGTCGCCGAGTCCCTCGGCTGAGCGGAGCGCAGCGACCCCCAACGGGCAGCGCGTGCTCAGCCGGCGGAGCGCAGCATCCCGTCCTGGACGAAGGACGCGACGAGGTCCCCCGACCGGTCGAACACGTCGGCGCGCCCGTAGCAGCGGCCGCCGCCCGCGAACGGGCTGCGGTGCGACAGGAGCAGCCAGTCGGCCGCGGGAGCCGGGCGGTGGTAG
Source organism: Actinomycetes bacterium (assembly GCA_023392475.1). Lineage (GTDB taxonomy): Bacteria > Actinomycetota > Acidimicrobiia > Acidimicrobiales > Microtrichaceae > JAEVZA01. The sequence continues at coordinate 1,799 of JAEVZA010000436.1, forward strand.
GTCAGCGTGTGGCTGACCACGCCGGTGGCGAGGCTGACGTGCGCCTGCGACTGGCCGACGCCGGGGTGGGGCCGCATGGCCGTCCCGATGAGGAACCCATCGCTCGCGAACGCCAGCAGCGCGCGGTCCACGAGCGGGTCCGCCGGAGCACCGGCGAAGCGCGACCACACGTCGAGCTCGGGCGGGCCCACGGCGTCGGGGTCCGACACGTCGACGTCGCCGACGACCACGACCTCCCACGCGCCGGGTCCGCCGGGGTCCCCCGCGCCGTCCGGCGGCGGCCCGACGTCGGGGGCGCGGTCGGCGTGGTGCACGAGGTCGGGCTCGTCGGCGCTGAAGAGCACGACCGAGCGCGTGCACAGCCGGTCGCCCTGCCGGACGGTCACCGCCGCGCTCCCGAAGGTGCGGCCGCGGTGGAGGTCCTCGACGTCGAGCTCGATGGGCTCGTCCGGGCGCGCGGCCCGGGCGAAGACCGTGTGGATCGTCCTGGCCGCCTGGTCGCGGCCCGTCGACGCAGCGACCAGCGCCTGCGCCATCAGCTGGCCGCCGAACACGGGACCGCCGCCGCTCGGGGCGCTCCCGCCGACGAAGCGGCCGTCGCCGGCCGGCTCGAGCTCCAGCGTGGCGAGGAGCTCCGCGACCGGGAGGATCACTTCGGCGGGAAGCGCAGCGCGCCGTCGAGGCGGATGTTCTCGCCGTTGAGGTACGGGTTCGCGACGATCGACGACACGAGCTGGGCGAACTCCTCGGGGCGGCCCATCCGCTTCGGGAACTGGATGCTGGCCACCAGGTGCTCCTGCATCTCGGCCGGCGCCCGCAGCATGAGCGGCGTGCCCATCGTGCCGGGGGCGATCGCGCAGACACGCACGCCGATGGGCGCCATGTCGCGCGCCATGGGCAGGGTCATGCCGAGGATCGCCGCCTTCGCGGCGCCGTACGCGAGCTGGCCCGCCTGGCCCTCGATGCCGGCGATCGACGCCGTGTTGACGACGACGCCGCGCTGGCCGTGCTCGTCGGGCTCGTTGCCCGCCATCGCCGCCGCCGCGAGCCGCGTCACGTTGAACGTGCCGAACGCGTTCATCTCCATCGTGGCCACGAACGCGTCCTTCGGGTGCGGCGACCCGTCCCGCGCCACCGTGCGCCCCGCGCCGATGCCGCCGCCGGCCACGTTGACGACGACCGAGAGCGGGCCGAGCGCCGCGGCGGCGTCGATCGCCGCGGCGACCGCGTCGTCGTCGTTGACG
>JAEVZA010000451.1 GCA_023392475.1 Actinomycetes bacterium
CCCGGCGACGACCCGGCGGAGCTGGCCGCGTGGCTCGGTGCCGCGGTCGACGAGCCGCTCGACGGGGTGCCGGCTGCCGGCTGGCAGCTCCGGCTGTCGGCGGGCTCCTGCGCCGTGGCCGACGTGGCCGGGCCGGGGGAGCTCCTGCGCCGTGCCGACGTCGCGCTGGCCGCGGCCGACGGGTCGCGCTCGGGCCACGTCCCCTACGACGGCGCGCTGGACGCGGAGCAGACGCGTCGCCGGCTCCTCGTGCAGCAGCTCCGCCGCGCCGTGGCCGAGGAGCAGTTCGAGGTCCGGTTCGCGCCGATCGTCGACCTCGCCGACCGCCGGCTGGTGGCGTGCGAGTCCCTGGTCCGCTGGCGCCACCCGTGGCGCGGGATGCTCGCCCCCGAGGAGTTCATGTCGGTGGCCGAGGAGGACGGCCTCGAGGGCGATCTGGATCTGCTCGTGGCCGAGCGGGTGGTGGAGGTGGCGTCCGCGTGGCGGCACACCGGTCACGACCTGACGGTGGGGCTCAACGTCTCGGCGCAGGGGCTGGCCGGCGGGTTCGCCGCGCACCTGGGGCGGCTCTGCGAGGAGCACGGCCTCGATCCCGCCGCGCTCACCGTCGAGCTGCTCGAGAGCATCCGCCCGGTGCCCGAGCTGGAGTCGTACGTCGAGTCGCTCCACCGGCTGGGCGTGCGGCTCTCGATCGACGACTTCGGGACGGGCTACTCGTCGCTCGCGAGCATCCACCGCCTCGGCGCGTCCACGATCAAGGTCGACGGCGGCTTCGTGGACGGCGTCGAGACCGACGACGGCTCACGGGCGATCATCAGCGCCGCCGTGTCGATCGCCCGGACCTTCGGCATGTCCGTGGTGGCCGAGTGGGTGCAGCGCGAGTCGCAGCGCCGGGAGCTGGCGGCGCTCGGCGTGCACTACGGGCAGGGGGCGCTGTTCGGCGATCCGGTGACCGCCGCGGAGTTCGAGCGCCACCACCTCGGCCCGAGAGCCTGACGCGCCGGGTTCAGCGATCGAGGGCGTGGCGGTAGAACGCCGCGATCCAGCCGGCCACCCGGTCCTGGTCCAGCTCCCGCGCCGGCGGCTCGAGCGAGGCCAGGCCCGCCTCGACCACCTCGTCCCCGATCGCCGCTCGGCGCTTCTCCATGAGGAGCGCCGAGAGGCCGGGGACGAACTCGGGGTGGCCCTGCACGCAGAACACGTGGTCGCCGATCCGGTAGGCCCCGACGGGGCAGTAGTCGGCGGTGGCCACGAGCTCGGCGTCGTCGGGGAGCTCGGTCACCTGGTCCTGGTGGCTCATCAGGATCGTGAACCGGTCGACGTCCGGTTCCATCCACGGCGCGGGGGCCACGACGTCGAACGTCCGCCCGCCGACCCCCCACCCCGCCGGCGACTTGGCGACCGCGCCGCCCAGCGCCCGCGCCGTGAGCTGGTGGCCGAAGCAGATCCCGGCGTGGGGCCGGCGCTCGTCGGCCAGCCGGGCGATGAACCCGGCGAGGTCCACGATCCAGCCCTCGTCCTCGTAGGCCGATCGCCGCGACCCGGAGGTCATCCAGACGTCGCACTCGTCGGTCCGCCCGGGCAGCTCGCCCGCCACCGCCTCGTACACCCGCACGTCGAGGCCGTGCGGCGAGAACGTGGCCGGGTACAGGACCGGGTAGTCGCCGGCGACGCCCGCCGCGTCGGGGTCGAGGTGGTCGCAGAGGAGCAGGCCGACCGTGAGGCGATCGACCCGCGGGGCATCGGCGCTCATCGGAACGTCGAGACGCGGCCGCTCGCCCCGGCGGTCGGTTCGTCGACGAGCCCGCGGCGACGGAGCTCGGGCAGCAGGCCCTCGCCGACGCGCCACGCCTCCTCGAGGTGCGGGTAGCCCGAGAGGATGAACTCGTCGAAGCCGATGGAGCGGTACTCCTCGATGCGGTCGGCGACCTCGGCGTGGCTGCCGACGAGCGCCGTGCCGGCGCCGCCCCGGACCAGGCCCACGCCCGACCACACGTTGGGGTGGATCTCGAGCTCGCGGGGGTCGGTGGGGGTGCCGTCGGAGGCCGCGCCGGACAGCGCCGCCATGCGCTTCTGGCCCTCCGACGCGGTGCCCGCGAAGTCGGCGCGCGCGGCGGCGACGGCGTCGGGGTCCATGCCGCGCAGGAGCCGACCGGCCTCGTCCCACGCCTCCTCGGAGGTGTCGCGCGAGATGGCGTGGAAGCGGATGCCGAACCCGAGGGGACGGTCGTCGCTCCGACCCGCCGCGGCGGCGAGCTCCCGCATCCGCTCGACGCGCTCGGCCACCATGGCGGGCGGCTCGCCCCAGGCGAGGTAGACGTCCACGTGCTCCGCGGCCACCTCCTCGGCGGCCGCCGACGCGCCGCCGAAGTAGATGCGCGGGGGTGCGATGGGGGAGTCGCGGGTGGTCGCCCGCTCCACCTCGTAGAAGTCCCCCTCGAAGTCGAACGACTCGTGCTCGAGGGCACCGCGGAGGATCGTGAGGAACTCGCCGGCGCGTCGGTAGCGGTCGTCCTTCGAGCGGAAGTCGCCGAAGCGAGCGAGCTCCGCGGGCTCGGCGCCGATCACGATGTTCACGAGCAGCCGACCACCGGACATCGCCTGGTAGGTCGCGGCCATCTGCGCGGCCTGCGTCGGGTTGAGGAGGCCGGGCCGGAAGGCGACGAGGAACTTGAGCCGCTCCGTGAGCGGGACGAGCGACGCGGTCGAGATCCACGCGTCCTCGCACGCGGTGCCGCAGGGCGTGAGGGCGCCGACGAAGCCGAGCTGGTCGCACGCGGTGGCGATCTGCGCCAGGTAGCCGTGCGACGGCGGGCGGGCGTCCCGGCCGGGGTCCGACGGGACGACGTCGCGGCTGTCGCCGCCGGTGGGCAGGAACCAGTGGATGGAGAGCGGGGCCGGCACGGGCGACAGTGTCGCACCGGCCCCGACCCGCCGACGAACCGCCCACGATCGGCCCCTCGCCGTGCCGTCCGCCGACCCCGGCTCCGCCCCGCCAGAACTCGTTCTGTCCGCGCCTTCCGTCGCCAGGCGACGGAAGGCGCTGCGAAAGCGGGTCGGTCGAGGGGGACGTGTCGGTCAGTGGCCGCCGGTGAAGCGGTCGAGCAGGCCCTCGAGGACCGGAGCGGGTCGACGCCGACGGGCCTCCCGGCGGTCGGTCGCTGCGGCGACCGTCCGACCGGCGTTGATCCCGATCCACCGGAGCGGCTCCGGCTCCCACGGCGGGCTCGAGTGGTCGACCCAGGGGAGGCGGGTGAGCTCGGTGTCGCGGCCGAGCACGAGGTCGGCCAACGTGCGGCCGGCGAGGTTGGTGGTCGACACGCCGTCGCCGACGTAGCCGCCCGCCCAGCCGAGCCCGGTGGCGCGGTCGAGCCCGACCGACGCCGTCCAGTCCCGCGGCACCGCGAGCGGCCCGCCCCAGTGGTGGGTGATGCGGGCTCCCGCCGTGGCCGGGAAGAGCTCGTGCAGCACGCGGGCGAGGTCGGCGGCGACCTTCCGGTCGCGGTCGAACGAGTCGCGGATCGCCGAGCCGAAGTGGTACGGCGCGCCGCGGCCGCCGAACGCGAACCGGCCGTCGGCCGTGCGCTGCCCGTAGATGAGGAGGTGGCGGCCGTCGGAGAAGGTCTCGCGGGCACGGAGCCCGATGCGCTCCCACACGTCGTCGGGCATCGGCTCGGTGGCGATCATCATCGAGTAGATCGGGATGACGTCGCGCTCGTGGCCGTCGATCGCCGCGGTGTAGCCCTCGGTGCAGCGGAGCACCGTGGTCGCCCGGACGGTGCCGTGCTCGGTGCGGACCACGCCCGGTCCGATCGCCGTCGCCCGGGTGCCCTCGTGCACGGCGACGCCGGAGCGCTCCACGGCACGGGCGAGGCCGCGGACGAGGCGGGCCGGCTGCACCGCCGCGCAGTGCGGCGTGAAGTGGGCGCCGGCGTTGCCCGTCGGCCGCACGTGCGTGGCCGCCTCGGCGGGACCGAGCCACCGGTCGTCCTCGTCGCCGAAGCCCCAGCGGTGCTGCTCGATCACGTGGTCCCGGAGGCGCGGGACGTGGGCGGGGTTCGTGGCCGAGGTGACCGTCCCGCCGCGGGCCCAGTGGCAGTCGATCCCCAGCTCCTGCGTCGACCGCTCGACCTCGTCGACCGTGTCGATCATCGCCCGGTACTGGGCGATCGCCGCCTCGCGGCCGCCGAGCCGGGCGAGCTGCTCGAGCGACGCCGGGAACAGCGCCGAGCACCACCCGCCGTTGCGGCCGGACGCACCGAACCCGCAGACCTCGGCCTCGAGCACGGCGATGCGGCAGTCGGGCGCGGCGGCGCGGAGCGAGTGCGCGGTCCACAGCCCGGTGAGGCCGCCGCCGACGATCGCGACGTCGACGTCGAGGTCGCCGCGCGGGCCGGGCTGCGGCGTCAGGTCGTCGTCGCAGGTCTCGAGCCAGAGGCTGCGGCCGCGCACCCGGGTGACGTCGACGGGAGCCATCGGCGCACGCTACCCACCCCCGCTCCTCGGATGTAGGGGTCCTCCCGGACGCTGAGCGTCCGTGGCGACCCCTATATCCCTCCGGACGTCCCGCGTCGGTGCCCGGTGACGACGATCACGGCGCGGTCGGACGGGGGCCGGGCGTAACGTCCGCACATGGCTGTGGAGGTGTACGTCCACGACGACCGCGTCACGATCGACCTCGGTGGGATGGAGCAGGTCTGGTGCCTGAAGCGGCACGTCGAGCTCCCGATCGCCGACGTCACCGGAGCGCGCGTGGCCCCGGTCGACGAGCTCCGCGAGGGGCTCGGGTGGCGGGTCGGAGGCGGCTACTGGCCGGGTCGCCTGGCCACCGGGCACTTCACGGTCCCGGGTCGGTCGGGCGCCCGCCAGCTGTGGTGCGTGTTCCGGGACCCCGAGGTGCTCGTGATCGACACGGTGCTCGAGCGGCCGTGCCGGGTCGTGCTCCAGCACCCCGACCGCGAGCGCCTCGCCTGGCTGATCGCCGAGCGCGTCCCGTCGCACCGCTGACGGCGTCGCTCCCGCTGACGTCGTCCCACCGGGACTCCGAGGACACGTCACCACCTGATCGGTGGTGACGTGTCCTCAGGACGCGAGCGGAGGCACGCGGCAGGTCAGCCGGCGAGCTCGGCCGCGAAGGTGGCGAACGCGTCCACGTAGCGGTCGATGTTCGCCTCGGTGTGCTGCACCGACAGCGTCCACTGCTCCTCGTCCCCGGGCGTCATGAACACGCCGCGGTTGACCATCCACGGGTAGCTCGCCGTGTAGAGGTGGATGTTCGTCTCGAGGAAGTCGCGGTAGTTGGTCAGCGGCTCCGAGCGGTACGAGATGCAGCCCTTGCAGCCGAGGTCGACGGTGTGGGCGGGCAGCTCGTACTCGGCGATGATCGCGTCCATGCCCCCGGCGAGCTGCGCGCCGAGCCGGGCGAAGTGCTCGTAGGCGTCGGGCGTGAGGATGCGCGTGAGGGTCACCAGCGCGGCCGCCACCGACATGGGGTTGCCGTTGAACGTGCCCTGGTGGGCGGCGCCCTTGTTGATCTCGTCCATGATCTCGGCCTTGCCGCCGAACGCGCCGATGGGCGCGCCGCCGCCGATGGCCTTGGCCCAGCTGGCGAGGTCGGGCTGCACGCCGAAGCGCTCCTGCGCGCCGCCTTCGGCGATCGTGGCCCCGCACTTCACCTCGTCGAAGATCAGGACGACGCCGTAGCGCGTGCAGAGGTCGCGCACCGCCTGGAGGTAGCCGTCGGCCGGGACGACGATGCCGATGTTCATCATCACCGGCTCCATGATCAGGCACGCGATCTGGTCGCCCTCGGCCTGGAACAGCCGCTCGAGCGCGTCGGCGTCGTTGAACGGGACGACGCGGATCCACTGCGCGAGGCCCTCGGGCATGCCCTTCGACTTCGGCGTGGCGGCCGGCGCGTCGCGGCCGCCCATCACGTCCGCGCCGGGGAGCACCGAGTACATGAGCTGGTCGACGTGGCCGTGGTACGAGCCCTCGATCTTGGCGATCACGTCGCGTCCGGTGGCCGCCCGGGCCACCCGGATCGCCGACATGTTGGACTCGGTGCCCGAGTTGGTGAACCGCACCTGGTCGACGGCGAAGCGTCGGCACAGCTCCTCGGCGAGCGCCACGGTCTTCTCGACCGTCACCGCGAAGTGCATGCCGTTGCGCGTGGTCTCGGCGACCGCCTCCGCCACCAGCGGGTGCGAGTGGCCCACCGCCATCGAGCCGAACCCGTTGTGGAAGTCGTAGTACTCGTTGCCGTCGACGTCCCACACCTCCGACCCGACGCCGCGGTTCAGGTACACGGGGTAGGGGTCGCCGAGCTGGAAGCTCGAGGCGACACCGCCCGGCATCGACCGCACGGCCCGCTCGTACAGGGCCTTCGAGCCCTGGGTCCGCTCCAGCAGCCGCGGCATCTCGTCCGCCGCGATCTGCTCGGCCCGCTTCGTCAGTCGTTCGTCTCGTTCGGTGGTGCTCTCGCTCATCGTTCCGCTCGTGTGGTCGTGGTCGTCGGGGGGTCGGTGGGGGTGGGTGGGGTCGTTCGGGTGCGGGCCGGCGCAGCGGTCACCACTTGACCATGACGTGCTTCAGCTCCGTGTAGTGCTCGACGGCGTACTGGGACATGTCCTTCCCGTACCCCGACTGCTTGAAGCCGCCGTGGGGCATCTCGGACACCAGCGGGATGTGGTCGTTGACCCAGACGGTGCCGAACCGCAGGCGGGCGCTCGCCTCCATCGCCCGGCCGACGTCGGTGGTGAAGACCGAGGCGGCGAGCCCGTAGTCGACGTCGTTCGCCATCGCGACGGCGGCCTCCACGTCGGCCGCCTGCTGCACGGTCACGACGGGACCGAAGACCTCGCGCTGGACGATCTCGGCCTGCTGGTCCACGCCGATGATCACCGACGGCTCGTAGTAGAAGCCGTCGCCCTCCCGGGTGGTCCCGCCGGTGACGGCGGTGGCCCCGGCGGCGATCGCCCGGTCGACGAAGCCCTGGACGCGCTCGCGCTGGGCGGCCGAGATGACCGGTCCGAGCTCGGTCCCCTCGTCGGTGGTCGGTCCCACCACCAGGCTCCGTGCCGCCTCGGTGATCGCCTCCACCGCGGCGTCGTGGATGCCGGAGCCGGCGATCACCCGCGTCGCCGCGGTGCAGTCCTGGCCGGCGTTCCAGTAGCCCCCGACCTTGATCGACTCCGCGACGACCTCGAGGTCCGCGTCGTCGAGCACCAGCACCGGCGCCTTGCCGCCGAGCTCGAGGTGCACCCGCTTGAGCGACCTCGATGCGGCCTCGGCGATGGCCTTGCCCGTGCCGACGGAGCCGGTGAGGGAGATCATCTCGACCAGCGGGTGGTCGACCAGCGTGGCCCCCGTCCGCTTGCCGCCGACGACGACGTTGAGCACGCCGGCGGGGAAGACGTCCGCCGCGATCTCGGCGAGCAGCAGCGAGCTCATCGGCGTGAGCTCCGACGGCTTGAGCACGACGCAGTTGCCGGCGGCCAGCGCTGGCCCGAGCTTCCACGCCGCCATCATGAACGGGTAGTTCCACGGTGCGATCGACGCGACCACGCCGAGCGGCTCGCGCCGGAGCATCGACGTGTAGCCCTCGAGGTACTCGCCGGCGCCCTGCGTCTCCATCGTCCGGCACGCGCCGGCGAAGAAGCGGTAGCAGTCCACCGACGCCTCGATCTCGATGCCGGTCGCGGCGACGGGCTTGCCGGCGTTGAGGTGCTCGACGGCGACGAGGTCGTCGGCTCGCGCCTCGATGGCGTCCGCGAACTTGAGCAGCGCGCCCATCCGCTCGGCGGGCGTCGTGCGACCCCAGCCCGTGAACGCGTCGGCGGCGGCGCGGCACGCGGCGTCGACGTCGTCCGGTCCGGAGTCGGGCGCGGTGAACACGACGTCGCCGGTCGACGGGTCGACGATGTCCTCGGTGGCTCCGGAACGCGCCGGTTGCCACGTCCCGTCGATGAAGTTCTCGTTTCGGACCTGGGTCACCGACACGTTCGGACCTCCTGGGGCGGGGAAGGTGTGCTCAGATCTGCTGGTCGGCATCGGGCAGATGACCGATGATCCGCTGGACCAGTCGAATCGTTGCAATAAAGTACCAAACCACTCGGAATCCATCGCAGAGGCGTCTGTTCGCTGCGAATACCTCAGGAAGACGGGAATGGCTGACATCACGTCGACGCTCGATGGGGAGGCGGTACCCGGTCCTCCCGTGGTCCGCCTCGAGAAGGTGACGAAGCGGTTCGCCGACTTCGTCGCCGTCGAGGAGGCGGACTTCGACATCGGTCAGGGCGAGTTCTTCTCGATGCTCGGTCCGTCGGGCTGCGGCAAGACGACGACGCTGCGGATGATCGCCGGGTTCGAGCAGCCGACCGGCGGGCGGATCCTGCTGCAGGGCCAGGACGTGTCCAGCACCCCGCCGCACAAGCGCGACGTGAACACCGTGTTCCAGAACTACGCGCTGTTCCCGCACATGAACGTGTTCGACAACGTGGCGTTCGGCCTGCGCAACCGGCGGACGCCGGAGTCGACGGTGAAGCAGCGCGTGAACGAGCTGCTCGAGGTGGTGCGCCTGCCCGAGTTCGCGCAGCGCCGGCCGAACCAGCTGTCGGGCGGTCAGCAGCAGCGCATCGCGCTGGCCCGTGCGCTCGTGAACCTGCCGAAGGCGCTGCTCCTCGACGAGCCCCTCGGCGCCCTCGACCTCAAGCTCCGCCAGGTCATGCAGCTCGAGCTCAAGCGCATCCAGCGCGAGGTGGGCATCACCTTCATCTTCGTCACCCACGACCAGGAGGAGGCCCTCACGATGTCGGACCGCATCGCGGTCATGACGCAGGGCCGGGTCGACCAGATCGGCACCCCGACCGAGATCTACTCGAGTCCGAGCACGGCGTTCGTCGCCGGGTTCATCGGCTCCGCCAACCTCCTGCCGGTCACCGTCCGCTCGCAGGCGTCGGACGAGGTCACGGTGGACTCGGCCTTCGGCGGCCAGTTCGGCGTCCCCGCCCGCGGCGCGACGTACACCCCGGGTTCGTCGGTCACCCTCATGGTGCGCCCGGAGCGGCTCGTGCCCGAGGGCGCGCCGCTGCACGGCGGCGAGGCGGCCGGCCGCATCCAGTGCACGGTGTCGAGCCTCGTGTTCCAGGGGCCGGTCGTGCGCTGCCAGGTGCGCACGCAGACGGGGGCGGACCTCGTCGCGCACCTCGGCCCCGAGGACGACCCGGCCCGGCTGTCGGTCGGTTCGCCGATCACGATGACCTGGGCCTACGAGGGCGCGTACCTGGTGCCCGAGGCGATCGCCGCCGACCAGGCGGGCGTCACCTCGATGGAGGACGACGAGACCGCGGCGCTGGCAGCGCCCTGAACCGGACAGACCATCGGGGCGGTGGGCCCCCGGAAGCGGAGGAGCAAGAGATGGCGAAGCGACTGACCCGACGTGAGTTCATCACCCGGACGAGCCTGGCGGCCGGCGGGCTGGCGCTCGCGCCGACCATCCTGGCCGCGTGCGGTGACGACTCGAGCAGCGGCTCGGGCGACTCGGGCAGCGGGTCGGCCGACGTCTGGTTCGACAACTGGACGCTCTACATCGACAAGCCCGACGGGAAGCTCTACGGCAAGGGCGGGACGCTCGACACCTTCCAGCAGCAGACCGGCGTCACGATCAAGTACACCGAGGGCTACAACGACAACAACGAGTACTTCGCCAAGATCCAGCCGGTGCTGTCGAAGGGCGACACGATCGGGCCGAACATCATCGCCCCGACGTTCTGGATGGCCGGTCGGCTGATCCAGCTCGGCTGGGTGGACAAGCTCCCGCTGAGCCAGATCCCGAACTCGAAGAACCTCCTCCAGAGCCTCACGAAGCCGCCGTCGGACCCCACCGGTGAGTACTCCCTGCCGTGGCAGTCGGGCATCGCCGGGATCGCGTACAACGAGGAGGTCACCGGCGGGCCGATCACGACGGTGCAGCAGCTCTGGGACCCGAAGTACAAGGGCAAGATCGGGATGCTCACCGAGATGCGCGACACGATGGGCCTGATCGCGATGTCGCTCGGCATCGACCTCAAGAACCCCGTGTACGCCAAGTTCCAGCCGGCGTTCGACAAGCTGCAGGAGGAGGTCGACAACGGCCAGATCCGGCAGTTCACGGGCAACGACTACGTGAAGGACCTCAGCCAGGGGAACTTCGCGGCGTGCTTCGGCTGGTCAGGCGACATCGTGCAGATCGCGAAGGACAACCCGAAGCTCAAGTTCGCGGTCCCCGACTCGGGCGGCACCCTCTGGTTCGACGACATGGTCATCCCGAAGGGCGCGAAGAACGTGGACGACGTCGCCAAGTGGATGAACTTCGTCTACGACCCCGTCAACGCCGCGAAGATCACCGCCGAGGTGCAGTACATCTCGCCGGTGCAGGGCGTGCAGGACGAGCTGCGCAAGATGGGGGGCGACGCCGCGGCGCTCGCCGACAGCCCGCTCCTCTTCCCCGACGCGACCACGCTCAACCGCCTCCAGAGCTGGGGGAACATGAGCGACGCCGAGGAGCAGAAGTTCGACGAGGAGTTCGCCAAGATCTCGGGCTCCTGACGGACGGACGGACGGGCGACGGGCGAGCGGTGACGGGGCGGACGGTGAGGAGGGAGCGGCGTGGCCGCTGACGACGACGACCGGGGACTGCGCAAGAGCCGGTTCATGCCGTACGGGCTGCTGAGCCCCGGCATCATCTGGCTGGTCCTCTTCTTCCTCGTCCCGGTCGTCTTCCTCGTGCAGGCGTCGCTGTCGTCGAAGCCGAGCCGGTTCGCGAACCTCGAGTTCACGTGGGACTTCTCGAACTACTCGTCCGCGTTCAGCCAGTACGGCGACGTGTTCGTCCGCTCGTTCGTGTACGCCGGCATCGCGACGATCGCCGCCATCCTGATCGGCTACCCGCTCGCGTACTGGATCGCCACGCAGGGGGGTCGGTACAAGAACCTCCTGATCGGGCTCGTGGTCGTCCCGTTCTTCATCTCGTACCTGATCCGCACGATCGCGTGGACCTCGATCCTCCAGGACGAGAACCCGCTCGTGACCTTCCTGCGGTGGCTGCCGTTCACGTCCGACGAGTTCCGCATCCTCGCGACACCCCTCGCGGTGGTCGGCGGGCTCACCTACAACTTCATGTCGTTCATGATCCTGCCCATCTACGTGAGCCTGGAGAAGATCGACTTCCGGCTGACCGAGGCGGCGGCCGACCTGTACGGCAACCCGTGGACGGCGTTCCGCAAGGTCGTGTTCCCGCTGTCGCTGCCCGGCGTCTTCGCCGGGAGCCTGCTCGTGTTCATCCCCGCCGCGGGCGACTACCTCAACGCCCGCTACCTCGGCTCGCCGCAGACGACGATGATCGGCACGGTCGTCCAGAACAAGTTCCTGGTGCAGTCCGACTACCCGCAGGCGGCGGCGCTGTCGATCGTGCTGATGATCATCATCACCGTGATGGTCCTGATCTACAGCAGGTTCCTCGGCACGGAAGGGCTGGCGGTGTGAGGGAGGTCGGCCGATGATGTCCGAGGGCGTCGCGCCGCCCGTCTTCGAGGAGGTCGAGCACGGCCCCCTCAAGGGATCCGACAAGCCGCGGCGCGTCGGCAGCGGCTGGGGACGGCGGATCCTCACGGCCTTCGCCGTCTGCGTCTACCTCTACCTGTTCGCGCCGCTCCTGAACATCGTCGTCTACACGTTCAACAAGCCGAAGGGCCGCTACAACCTGACGTGGGAGGGCTTCACGCTCACCAACTGGACGGACCCGTTCAAGGACAAGGAGCTGACCGACGCCTTCGTGCGCAGCCTGGGGGTCGCCGCGATCGCCGTGACGGCCGCGCTCATCCTCGGGTCGATGATGGCGATCGCGCTGTCCCGGTACCGCTTCACCGGCAACAAGATCACCGAGGTCTTCCTCGTCCTGCCGCTGACGACCCCCGAGATCGTCCTCGGCGCCTCGCTGTACCAGCTGTTCCTCGGCCAGCACTTCCTCGAGTTCGGCTTCACCACCGTGGTGATCGCCCACATCATGTTCTGCGTCAGCTTCGTGGCCCTCACGGTGAAGGCGAGGGTCCGCGGCTTCGACTGGACGGTCGAGGACGCCGCGATGGACCTCGGCGCCTCGCCGTGGCGGACGTTCCGCAAGGTGACGTTCCCGCTCATCCTCCCGGGGATCCTCGCCGCGGCGCTGCTGAGCTTCGCCCTGTCGCTCGACGACTACATCATCACGGACTTCACGAAGGGCGAGTTCGCCACGTTCCCGATCCAGGTGAACAACCAGTTCCGGGTGAGCTTCCCGCCGCAGGTGAACGTGCTGGCGACGATGGTCCTGGTGGTCAGCGTCCTGCTGCTGGTGCTCACCTCGGTGCGCGGCGACCGCTCGAGCGTCACCACCCGCTGACCCCGGTCCGTCGGCGCGTCGGCCGCCCCGGTCCCGCTGTCAGACCCCGGTGGTTCGATGGTCGGCGTGCAGGAACGTCACCTCTCCGCCGTCGCCGAGCGGCCGCCGGCGGTCGCCTTCGCCGAGCTCGTCCGCGCCGTGAGCGCCGTGGCCCGGCGGAAGGGCCTGGAGGTGCCCGTGTTCCGGTCGCCGCCCCGGTTGCCGGACACGGACCGCACGCTCCGCCGCCGGGCCGACGGCCAGGCCGTCGTGGCCATCCGGATCGCCGGCCGACCGTTCGCCGCCGTCCAGTCGGACGTGATCGCGGGGGTGGTGGCCGCGAACGGGCTCGACGGCCGGGACGCGGGCCGGTTCCGGCGGTC
>JAEVZA010000111.1 GCA_023392475.1 Actinomycetes bacterium
CGCGATCATCCCGCCCATCGAGGTGCCGTGCACGAGTACGCGCTCGATCCCCAGGGCGTCGAGCAGTCCGGCACCTTCGTCGGCCCAGGTGAGGACGGAGTAGTCGCGCAGCGGTTGGTCGGACCGCCCGTAGCCCGACATGTCGAACTCGAGGATCTGGAACGTCTCGCGAAACGCGTCGTTGACCTTGTGGAAGTTCTGGCGACCGAACAACGAGCCGCCGAACTGCAGCACCGTGGGCGCGCCTTCCGGCCCGCTGTGCTCGTAGTAGATGCGGATTCCGTCGACGTTGGCGTAAGGCATCTCGCCCTCCGATCAGCGGGGACTAAAGGTTGGACCATACAGCCAGTGCCCCGCATCGCGAAAGTGGTGCAGCCGGTCGACCGCACCGGTCGCTTAGATCGCCGGTGCATCGCAGCTCCCCAAGCTTCCGCAGATCCACGCAGTGGCGATGGTCGGTGTGTTCGCGACCCGGCGGCAGATGCGGCGCAGGCAGCACGACGCCACGCATAGCCTCGCGCTCTGCCGCTTGTGTTCAGCGAGTTGGAGGCGCGGACCGAAGGACTCCCGACGACCGGGCGGATTTCGTCCTCCACCGACTCAGGCGGAACACGCTCCCGAGCCCACCCACGCTCTACCTCCGCCGAGGAACGGCGCGCGGCTAGCGGTCATTGGGGACGGAACTCGCGAGGGCAGAAAGGACGGAGGGTGCCGATCTGCTCGTGACCCGGCACCAGCGAGACGCACTTGCACGGACGTGCCGGCGGCAGCCCAGGGCGGGACGGCGTCCGTCTACCGGGCGTGCTGTCCCTCGCGAAGCTCGCCGGTGCCGACCAGCGCTACTACCTCGATCAGGCGCAGGCGCGGACAGACCACACGGGCAGCGTGTCCTCCGGCGCCGAGGACTACTACCTCAGCGGCCCAGAGGCCGCAGGGACCTGGACGGGATCGGGGTCAGCGGCGCTTGCGCTCGCCGGCTCCGTGAGCGAGGCGCAGCTCCGTCAAGTCCTCTCACGGCAGGATCCGAGGTCCGGAGGAATGCTCGAAGGTTCTGTACAACGAGCGCGTGTACCCGGTTTCGATCTCATGTTCTCGGTGCCCAAGAGCGCCTCAGTGCTGTTCGGGATCGGAAGCCCTGAGCTGCAACGGGCGGTGCTCGATGCCCAGGCCGTAGCCGTCGGCTCGGCACTGCGATACCTCGAGACGTACGCCTGCCGGACGCGCCGCGGCGCGGGCGGGTGCGAGATCGTTCCCGGCGACGGATTCGTGGGCGCGGCGTTTCGGCACCGAACGAGTCGGGCCGGAGATCCGCAGATCCACACGCACGTCCTTGTCGCAAACGCGACGCAGATCGCGGACGGATCGTGGGGCTCGCTCGACGGGCGTGCGATCTACGCCGAGGCGCGCACGGCTGGCTTTGTGCACGAGGCGGTGTTCCGCCGCGAACTGTCCGAGCGGCTCGGTGTGTCGTGGACGAAGGCGCGCAACGGCATCGCTGAGATCGACGGCGTGCCGCGTGAGGCGATCGAGGCCTTCTCCCGGCGGCGCGTAGAGATCGACGCGCAGATCAGCGCGTGGGGTCGCGACACGGCTGCGGCGCGGCAAAGCGCCGCAGTGCAGACGCGGAAGGGCAAGGACTACTCCGTTACTCCCGAGGCGCTTGCTCCCGAATGGCGGCGGCGGGCCGCCTTGCTGGGTCTCGACGCGCCGCGACTCGAGCGGATCCTCCAGGGACGGGCTGCGCGGAGGAGCCTCGACGCGAGACTCATCGAGCACCTCGGGTCGAGCGACGGGCTGACCGCCCAGCAGTCGTCGTTCGATCGACGCGATGTGATCCGCGCTGTCGCGGAGTCCGCGCGCGATGGAGCCTCGCTGTTGGAGATCGAAGCGTTCGCGGACAGGTTCCTGAGCAGCGAGGACGTTGTCACGCTCACCGAGCCGGGAGCCTCCCAGCGACGGCAGGACGTCATCCGGCGGCGAGATGGTCGTCTCGTCTCGGCGATCGCCGACAGTCCGCGGTACTCGACGGCCGAACTCCTGGCGGTGGAGCAGCGCGTGGTCTCCGCAGCCGTCGAGAGCGGCCAGGCCGGCGCCGGTATCGCTGGCGAAGCCGCAGTCGAGGAGGCGATCGCGCGGCGTCCCACGGTGGGCTCCGATCAGGAGCTCATGATCCGCCGTCTCACGCGCGACGGCGCAGCCATCCAGGTCGTCGTCGGACCACCGGGCACCGGCAAGACGTTCGCGCTCGCCGCCGCGCGGGAGGCGTGGGAGGCTTCGGGCTTCCGCTTGCTTGGCGCGGCAGTCGCTCGACGCGCGGCGGTCGAACTGACCTCGTCGGCCGGCATCGATGCGACGAGCGTCGCGGCGCTCCTGGAGGACCTACGGCGCGGCCATTCCGGGGTTCTCGACGCGCGGACGGTTCTGGTGATCGACGAGGCCGGCATGCTCGGTACGCGTGCGCTCGCGGAGATCGTCGAGCGGACCGGGACTGCGGGAGCCAAGCTGGTCTTGGTCGGGGATCCCGAGCAGCTGCCGGAGATCGACGCGGGAGGGGCGTTTCGTGCGCTTGCGGCCCGCACGAGGCCGATCGTGCTGGAGACTAACCGGCGACAGCGGCGGGTCGAGGACCGGCGCATGCTCGATGCGTGGAGGTCGGGTGACCTTCGGGGGGCGCTGACGATCGCGAGCGATGCCGGAG
>JAEVZA010000126.1 GCA_023392475.1 Actinomycetes bacterium
GGGTCGTGGGCGGGGGGGTGGTCGCGTAACACCCCGCCGGCCGGAACCGGTGGGCGTCAGGGCTCGGCGATGTCCCGGCCGTGCATGGTGAGCGCCCAGATCACCGCCACGTCGATCGCGATCACGATGATCGCCCAGACCGGGTAGTACGGCAGCCACATGAAGTTCGCGATCGCCGACAGCGCGGCCACGATCACGCCGACCGTCCGCGCCAGCACGTTGCCGCTGAAGATCCCGATGCCGGCGAGGAACACGACGATGCCGAGGATCAGGTGGATCCACCCCCACGCCGTCACGTCGAACTTGAAGGTCCACTCGTTCCCGACGACGAAGAACGTGTCCTTCGCGATCGCGACGATGCCGGTGAGCACGTGCATCACGCCGATGATCACCAACATGACGCCGGCGAACGCCTCGTAGCCCACGGCCCAGCTGCTCCGTTGGGTTGCTGCCATCGTTCCCCCTACGGGCCAGGTCGGTCGTCGCGCCGCGCGGCCCGGACGTGACGTGACGAGGGCGCTGACCACCCGTCAGCCAACGTAGACGCGTGACTACGACCGGTGCCGGATGGTTGGCACCGCGGCCGACGGCGACGTGCACGGGCGTGTACACGCTGGGCTAGGTTCCTGACCGGTCGTCACCCACGGCGAGCCGGCGGGCACCTCCGCCGGTCGACCCGGCGGCCAGGAGGCGTTCGATGGACGACGTGACGGGACCGGTCGACTACCTGGTGCTGCAGCTCCCGACCGACCGGCGCGACGGGTCGATCGCCCGTGCGCTGCTCGACCTCGTGGAGTCGGGCACGGTCACCATCTTCGACCTGATGATCGTCCAGAAGGGCGCCGACGGCTCGGTCACGGCGATCGACCTCGACGCCATCGACGACGAGCTCCGAGTGTTCGCCGGCGCCCGCTCCGGGCTGCTCGGCGACGACGAGCGCGGCGAGGTCGGTGCCGCCATCGAGCCCGGGACCACGGTCGCCGTGCTCGTGTACGAGAACGCCTGGGCGCGACCCTTCGTGGCCGCCGCCCGCGGCGCCGGAGCGGAGCTCATCGCGAGCGCCCGCATCCCGGCCGATGTGCTCAACGACGCGCTCGACGCGCTCGACGCCTAGGAGGTCACGATGCCAGGACTGCTTCGAGGGGTGGCCCGCACCGCGGTCGTCGCCGGGACCGCCTCCGCGGTCAACGGGCGCGTGCAGCGCCGCCAGGCCGAGAAGTTCGCCGACCGGGACGCGCAGATCTACGCGGACCGTGCCCAGGCGTACCAGCAGGCTGCGCCGCAGCCGGCGCCGGTGGCTGCGGCTCCGGTGGCGGCGCCGGATCCGATCGAGCAGCTGCAGAAGCTCGGCGAGCTCCACGCACAGGGCATCCTCACCGACGAGGAGTTCGCGGCGCAGAAGGCCAAGATCCTGAACTCCTGATGGCCGACGCCGGGACCGGCGGGGCGGAGGGCGAGTCGAGCGGCGGCACGGTCCTCGCCCTGCTGCTCGCGATGGCCATGTTCGTGCTGGTCATCGACACGTCGTTGATGAACGTGTCGATCTCCGCCGTCGTCCGGGACCTCGACACCACCGTCAGCGGCGTCCAGACCGCCATCGCGCTCGAGGCCCTGGTCTCCGCCGCGCTCATCCTCATCAGCAGCAAGGTCGGCGACCTGATCGGCCGGCGGCGTGCCTACGTGATCGGGCTGCTCGCGTACGCCGTCGGGGCGATCGCGATGACGCTCGCCCAGAACCTGGCGACGATCGTGGTGTTCTGGGCGATCGTCGGCGGCACGGGCGCGTCGCTGCTCCTGCCGGCCATGCAGGCGCTGATCCACGGCAACTTCGAGGGCAAGGCGAGGGCGCGCACCTACGCGCTCGTCGGGGCGGCGGCGTCGATCGCCGCCGCCGTCGGCCCGCTCCTCGGCGGCTTCATCACCACGTACCTGTCGTGGCGCGTCGGCTTCCTGCTCGAAGCCGTGATCATCGCCGTCGTCCTCTGCGGCATCCGGCTCGTCCAGGACGTGCCGTACACGGGGCCGCGGCAGATCGACGTCGTCGGCGCCGTCCTGTCGGTGCTCGGGATGGGCGGCGTGGTGCTCGCCATCCTCGTGTGGCAGGAGGGCGGCGAGGCGGTCGCCGCGCTGTTCCTCGTCGGCGCCGCGTCGCTCGCGGGCCTCACGTACTGGCTGCGCCGCCGCTCGGCACGCGGCGAGCCAGCGCTGCTCGACCCCGGGCTGTTCTCCTCGAAGCACTTCCGGTTCGGCGTCACGGGCCAGACGCTGCAGCAGGTCACCCTCGGCGGCGCCATGATCGCCCTGCCCATCTACTTCCAGATGGTGCTCGAGTACGACGCGCTCCTCGCCGGCCTGTCGCTCGCCCCGCTGTCGCTCTCCATGTTCTTCATGGCCCTCATCGCCGGTCGCCGGGCGGGCAAGCGCCGGCCGAGCGCCATCGTGCTGGTCGGCTTCGGGCTCGTCGTCATCGGCGTCGGCGCGCTCATCCCGATCGTCCCCCGGGCGACCTCGGGCTGGTGGTTCGCGGTGCCGCTCATGATCGCCGGCTCCGGGCTCGGGCTGCTCGTGTCGCAGCTGAACAACTACACGCTGGCCCCGATCGAGGACGAGCGGGCGTCCGAGGCCGCCGGCGTCAACTCGGCGGGCGGTTCGTTCGGCCTCTCGCTGGGGCTCGCGCTGGCGGGTGGCGTCATGCTCGCCACGCTCTCGTTCGCCTTCACGCAGGGGGCGGACTCGAGCACCGTGCTCGGTCCCGCCGAGCAGCACCAGGTGTCCACCGCGCTCGAGGACGACGCGCGGATCATGAGCAACACGCAGCTCGCGGAGCAGCTCGTCGGTCAGCCGCCCGCCGTGAAGGACGAGATCATCTCGATCAACACCGACGCGCGGCACGTCGCCCTGCAGGTGGCGCTCGGCGTGCCCCTGCTCGCCGCGCTCCTCGGCCTGCTCAACGGCATCCGCATGGTCCACCTCGGCGACCCGGTGCCGGCCGAGCGCGCGGACGGCGGCGGGCTCGACCTGGTGTGACGTGGCGGGCGTCAGCCGGCCGTGATCCCGTTGTCCACGCTGATGACCGCGCCGTGCATCGAGCGCGCGTCGTCCGACGCGACGAACGTGAACACCCGGGCCAGCTCGTCGACGTCGGACATCCCCCGGAACCCCATGTACGGCTGCATCAGATCGAAGTCGACGCCCTCCGCGATCTGGAAGTTGCGCAGCAGGGGGGTGTCGACCCCGGCCGGCGCGATGGCGTTCACGCGCAGGTCGGTGCGCACGTACTCCATCGCCAGCGCCCGGGTCAGCTGCACCACGGCGCCCTTCGCCATGCAGTAGGCGACCGTGTACGCCTGGCCCATGAGGCCCGCGTTCGAGGCGAGGTTGACGATGTTGCCCGACGTCTCGAGGAGGTGCGGGATCGCCGCCTGGCACATGAAGAACGGTGCGTCGGCGTTCACGGCCATCATCCGGCGGTACTGCTCCGGGGTGACGTCCGTGACGTGGCTCGACGCCGCGATGCCGGCGATGTTGCCCAGCACGTCCAGTCGACCGAGCTCGGCGACGGCGGCCTCGACGCTGCTGCGGCACGCCGCGGGGTCCGACAGGTCGGCCACGTGCGAGGTCAGCGCGCCGCCGGCCTCCGCGACGACCTCGTCGAGCGCGGCGGCGTTGATGTCGACGCCCACGACGCGGGCACCCTCCTCGACCAGGCGCAGCGACACCGCCCGCCCGATGCCCGAGCCCGCACCCGTGACGAGCACCGCCTTGCCCTCGAATCGCCCGCTCATCGCCGTCACCTTCCGTCCACCGGTCCGTCCGGGTCGGCCCGCAGGGTAGTCACCCGGGCGCGGCGGCCCGACCGGGGCTCAGCCGCCGCGCGTGACGGCCATCAGGACGGCGAACGTGAGCAGGGCGAGGACCGAGATCGACACCGCCACCCAGCCGATCACGATCGCGTAGCGCGCCGTGCGCTCGCCGCCGACGGCTCCGGCCGACCGCTGGATCCGCTCCCGCGCCGCGTAGCCCATCAGCAGGCCGACCGCGCCGACCGGCAGGCAGCCGAGCAGGCCGATGATCGACAGCACGAGCGCGACGGTCGCCCCGTCGTCGTCCCGCGCCCGCTCCGGTGCACCCACGGCCGCCGACGCTAGCCAGCGCGCCCGAACCACCCCGCAACCCCCGTTCTGTGATGCGGAACGGGGGTCATGGCCCCCGTTCCGCATCACAGAACGGGAGCGGGAGGGGCGCGCCGGCCTTCGCGGGTCAGGTCACTGGCCGGTCTGGGCCGCCGGCTCGCCGGGCACGGTGAACATCGGCTCCCAGGCCTCGTCCGCGCCGACCGGGAACTGCGTGGACGGCGCGTCGCCCTTCGTCGTCCAGCGGGCCCGGTACGGCAGGCCGTCGAAGGACACCTCGGCGCCCTTGTCGTACAGCGTCGTCGGATCCCACACGGCCACCGAGCCGGGCGGGACCGTGGGCAGCGTCGGGGCCACGTCGTGCGGCCCGACCGGACCGACGAGCGCCCACGGCGTCTCCCAGTCGCGGGAGGTCTGCGTCGCCGGGTCGGCGCCCGAGTTGAACCACTTCGCCTGGTACACGTCGCCCTTCCAGACGACCTTGTAGCCCTGCGGGTACTGGGCCGTGGGGCGCCACACCGGGTACGGGCTGTTCGTCGGGTCCTCGGTGCGAGGCGACTGGTCCGGCACGGTCACGGAGTCGGCCTTCCGCGACGTCGGCGAGCGGCCGGGCAGCGAGGAGAAGGTCTTCGAGAAGGCGAGCGGCGTCTGCTGCACGCCGCTGCACGTGTTGGAGTGCACGGCCACGTCGGGGAACGTGGTGCCGCAGGACCGGTCGCGGTTGAGCGACCACGTGGACACGCGACCGAGGCCGCGGTCCCGGGCGAAGGCGGCGAACGCCTTCGCGTCCGACAGCGTGAACACCTCGCCGTCGACGTCGTTCTGACCGATCATCGGCGTGGCACCGATGTGCGCCCAGCGCTCGGTCTCGTCCATCGTCACGTCGAGCCGGCGGTACAGGTCCTGCAGCTGGGCCGCGGTGGCGTCCACGGCCTCGCGGCTGGCGTCGAGCATGTCGGTCGTCGGATCCGAGTCGCTCCCGTAGTCCATCGTCATCACGTTGACGCCGAGCAGCTCGAGGCCGCCCTGCATCGTCGTGCGCACGACCGACAGCGCGTCGGAGCTCAGCCCGTCGGGGCTCACCGGCAGCGTCAGCCACACGTCGAGCCGCTCGCCCTCGGCCTTCCGCTCCCGCTGCACGGCGGCGAGCGCCTCGGTCCGACGCTTCACCGACGCCACGTCGGAGACGGCGTCGCCCTCGATGTCCAGGTCGATCGTCGTGGCGTCGTAGCGCTCGACCACGGAGCGGTACGCGGCCTCGAGCTTCGCCTCGTCGGTGCACGCCACCGCGAGCTCGGTGTTGGCCTGGCCCCCGAAGGAGATCATCGCGTCGCCGCCGGCGGAGCGGAGCTGCGCGATGCGACGGTCCAGCTCGAGCTGGTCGGCGGCCTGGTCGAGCGAGTAGTAGCCGCCCCAGCTCGGGTCGCAGGCCGAGTCGGGATCCGCGACCACGAACGCGAGGGCGACGTCCCGCGCCGGGTTCGCGTCGGGGTCCTGGAACTGGTAGGTGGGCGACAGGGTGACGTCGACGTAGGGCACGTTCCACGACCGGGCCCGCGGGCGGGCGTCGGCCACCGCGCGCTGCACGCCGGCGAAGGTCCCGAGGCCGACGGCGACCACGACCAGGACGAGGATGCCGACCCGGACCCAGGACAGTCGCTCGGTCGGCCCGGCGGGCGCGGCGGGGCTCGGCGTCGCGTCGGCGGCGTCGGTGGACATGGCGGGGGCTCCTCGTTCGAGCGGGCGGGCGGGGGCCGTCACCCGATCGGGTCGGCAGAACCCCATCGGCGCGGCGCACGGAACGCTGAGCGTTCTTCGGATCTCCGAAAGTTCGCCGACCACGTGCCGATAGGACCGCTCGACGCCCCCGCCCCCAGGAGCAGACATGCAGTCGACAACCGACGCGGCCCCCACCCGTCGCCGCCGCCAACTGGGCAGCGACCGACGGGAACAGCCGCTGCCGATGGTGCCGCCCCGCGTGTCGGAGCGGCGCATCCGCATGGGTCGCCTCGCGATCGTGCTCACCGTGTCCGCGTGGTTCGCCTACATGTGCCTGGCGATCTTCCAGCAGTTCATCGAGGGGCGGGCCGACAGCGCCCGCCTGGTGATCGAGGCCATCGTCTACATGGCGGTGGTGACCGCGCTGACCGCGTCGGCGATGGCCTACCTGATCACGCGGATCGGCTTCTTCTACCGGAGCCGGGTCCACCGCCGGGCGCCGCGGGCCGCGCTCGACGACTTCTACGAGGACGGCGCGCCGAGCCTCACGGTCATCGTCCCGTCGTACCAGGAGGACGAGCGGGTGGTCCGCACCACCCTGCTGTCCGCCGCGCTGCAGGAGCACCCCGACCTCCGCGTCGTGCTCCTGATCGACGACCCGCCGGAGCCGTCGTCGCTGCACGCCGCCGAGCTCCTCGACCAGGCCCGGACGCTGCCCGGCCGCATCCAGGACCTCCTCGCCGGGCCCCGCATCCGCTTCGAGTCCGCGCTCGAGGAGTTCGAGGACACCCAGCACGCCGGCGGTCCGCCGCCCACCGTGGAGGACATGCGTGCCCTCGCCGAGCACTACGGCGTGGCGGTCACGTGGCTCCGCGACCTCGCGGCGTCGCAGGAGATCGTGGACCACTCCGACGTGTTCTTCGCCGAGCACGTCGTCGGCGCGCTCGCCGAGGACCTCGAGGTGATCGGCACCGCCATCGCCGCGGCCGCCGACGAGGGTGCGATCCTCCCCGTCCGCCGGATGCGGCAGCTGCACCACCGCCTCGTCGCCACGTTCCGCGCCAAGGTCACGAGCTTCGAGCGCAAGCAGTACGTCTCGCTGTCGCACGAGCCGAACAAGGCGATGAACCTCAACAGCTACATCGGGCTGATGGGCGCGAGCTACCGCGAGGTGGCGACGCCGCTCGGCACCGCCCTCGTGGCGTGCGCGCCCCGCTCGGCGAAGCTCACCGTCCCCGCGTCGGACTACGTCCTGACCCTCGACGCGGACAGCGTCCTGCTGCCCGAGTACGCGGTCCGCATCCTCCACCTCATGGAGCAGGGCGCCTTCGCCGACGTCGCCGTCTGCCAGACGCCGTACAGCTCGTACCCCGGGTCCGCGACGCGCATCGAGCGCATCGCCGGTGCCACCACCGATCTCCAGCACATCGTCCACCAGGGCATGACCCACTACGACGCGACGTTCTGGGTCGGTGCCAACGCCATCCTCCGCAAGCGGGCGCTCGAGGACATCTGCGAGATCGACTACGAGGGCGAGTGGGAGATCCGCCGCTACATCCAGGACCGGACGGTGATCGAGGACACCGAGTCGACGATCGACCTCGGCGTGTACGGCTGGAAGCTCCACAACTACCCCGAGCGCCTCGCCTACTCGGCCACGCCACCCGACTTCGGGTCGCTCTGCATCCAGCGCCAGCGCTGGGCCAACGGCGGCCTGCTGATCCTGTCGAAGCTGCGCCGCCAGTCGAAGGCCCGGAAGGCCGCGGGCGGGCGGAACCGGTTCGGCGAGCGCTTCCTGCAGGTCAACTACATGGCGTCCATCTTCTGGTCGTCCGTGTGCCTGCTCGTGATGCTCTGCTACCCGTTCAACAGCGGGCTGCTGAACCCGATCCTGCTGCTGGTCGCGCTCCCCTACTTCTTCATGATGGCGAGCGACCTCCGGTACTGCGGCTACAAGCGCACCGACGTGTTCCGGATCTACGGGTTCAACCTGATCCTGCTCCCGGTGAGCCTCTCCGGCAGCTTCGCCTCGATGCTGCAGCTCGTGACGGGCGAGAAGAGCGCGTTCAAGCGCACGCCGAAGGTGCGCGACCGCACGACCGCCAGGGCCTTCTACATCCTCGCCCCGTTCGCGCTCGTCGCCCTGTCCACGTACACGATCGTGCTGGACGTCAACCTGCACCGCTGGGAGAACCTCGTCTACGCCGTGCTCAACGCGGTCCTGGCCTTCTACGCCATCGCGGCGTTCGTCGGCCTCTGGAACTGCGTCGTGGACCTCTGGCTCCAGCTCCGCAGCTGGCTGTACGTCCCGGTGCCCACCCCGGCGCCCGCCGTCCCCGCACCGGTCGGGGGCGACGTCGACACCACGGCCCCCGCCGCGCTCGCCGCGGCGGCCGACTGGGCGTCCGTCCTCTACTACGGCACCACGGACGCCGCGGAGACCGCGGTCATCGCCAAGCCGTCGGCGCCCACCCCGGCGACCGGCGACGCGCCGGCGCCGATCCCGCACCGAGAGACGATCGTCGCCGGCGCCGCGAGCTCCTTCGACGGCATCGACTTCTTCACGGTGTTCCAGCCGATCCGCGACCTCGACTCCGACGACGTCGTCGGCTTCGAGGCGCTGACCCGCTTCGCCGACGGACGCGCGCCCGACGCCGTCATCGCGGAGGCCCAGGCGTCCGACCAGGCCGACGAGCTCGACGCCGCGCTCGTCCGCGCCGCGATGGTCGCCGCCGCGGACCTCCCGATCGACGTGTGGGTGTCGATCAACGTGTCCCCCGCGCTGGCCGAGCGGCCCGACCTGCTCACCGACGCGCTCTCCGAGGCGCCGCGACCGGTCGTCGTCGAGCTCGTGGGCGACGCGGGCACGGACCCCGGGGACTGGACGTTCGTTCTCCCGCCGAACGCCCGCCTCGCCGTCGACGACGCGGGAGCCGGCTACGACAGCCTCGCCATCGTGGAGACGCTCCGGCCGTCGTTCATGAAGCTCGACCGCACCACGGTGACCGGCATCGAGATCGACGCGGCACGCCAGGCCTTCGTCGGCACGCTCGTGGCGTTCGCCGAGGAGCACGGCTGCGAGGTCGTCGCCGAGGGCGTCGAGACCGAGGGCGAGCGCCAGGCGCTCCGCGCCGCCGGCGTCCGCCTCGGCCAGGGCTACCTGCTGGGGCGGCCCAGCACCGTCGCCCACCCGGTCGCCCCGTCGACCCGGACCCCCTCCGCCACCCCCGCCTGACCCGCCCCACCGCGTTCTGACGATTGTTCGTGCTGCCTGGCAGCGCGGATCGTCATGAGAACGAGTGGGAGGGGGG
>JAEVZA010000171.1 GCA_023392475.1 Actinomycetes bacterium
CGCCCCGGCAGCGGCCCACCACGCCCGGAGCTCGGCGAACCGGCCGGCGGTGCGCCGTCGGGCGCCACCGACCGCATCCCGGCGACGAACCGCGAGAGGTCCGCTGCGAGGCCGTCCGCGTCGGCGAGGGCACCGAGCACCGGGTTGACCCCGTCGAGCCAGCCGTACACCGACCACTCGAACGGGTAGCCCGCGTCGGGCGCACCCGCCGCGACCGGCCGAGGCACCGGGACGGGGAGGTGTCGCCCGAGCTCGGGCAGCCACCGCCGCTCCCGCCGCAGCCCGAGGACCGCGCCCTCGTGGCGCGGCAGCCGGACGACGAGCTCGTCGCCGAGGCGCCACTGGGTGTGGACGGTCCCCGACGGCACGACCGGGTCGATCGGCAGGCCCGCCCACTCGGGGAGCTGCGACGCGACGAGGCGCCGCACGTCGTCCACCCCGACGGGCACCTCGTCGTCGTGCAGCCGGGCGTGGACCACCGCCGCAGTCGACCGGGGGCGGGGACCGCGCGTCCACCGCGTTCCGGTGCGTCGCACCGATGGCAGGATCACCGGCGTGGAACGCATCACCGTGGACGAGCGCCGGGCCCGCCTCGCCCGCCGACAGGCGCTCGCCCCCGGCTGCCACGCGGCGGACCCCGTCGAGGCGGCGGACCGCGTCGTGTGCCTCCACGCCACCGACCCGTCGACGGTCCACCTCTCGGCGTGGGCCCGGACGCCGGGTGTGCGCATCGAGGACGTCGAGCGCGCGATCTACGGGGACCGCACGCTCGTGAAGCACCTGTCGATGCGGCGCACGTTGTTCGTGTTCCCCCGGGCGACGCTGCCCGACGCGCAGGCGGGGGCCAGCCGCCGCGTCGCCGACCGGGAGCGTCGCCGCCTGGTCGCGGACGTCGAGCGCGCGGAGCTGCACCCCGACGGGGCGACGTGGTTGGCGACCGCGGAGGCGGCCGTGCTGGCGGCGCTGGCCGACGGGCGCGAGGCGACGGCGAGCGAGCTCCGTGGCGAGCTGCCCGTCCTCGAGGGAGCGATCACGTACGGCGAGGGTCGCTCGTGGGGCGGGGACGTCCCGGTCGGCCCCCGCGTCATGACCGTGCTCTCCGCGTCGGGATCGATCGTCCGCGGGACCAACGAGGGCCGGTGGAACGTGTCCCGCCCCCGCTGGTCGTCGATGTCGGCCTGGCTCGGCGAACCGCTCGCGGAGGTCGACACCGACGACGGCGTCGCCGCGATGGTCGCCCGGTGGCTCCGGGCGTTCGGCCCGGGGACGGAGCGGGACGTGACCTGGTGGCTCGGTTCCACGAAGACCGCGGTGCGGGCCGCGCTGCGCACGATCGGGGCGATCGAGGTCGACCTCGACGGCGCGGTCGGGTACGTGCTGCCCGACGACCTCGACCCGACCGATCCCGTGGAGCCGTGGGGTGCGCTGCTGCCGGTCCTCGATCCCACGACGATGGGGTGGGCCGACCGCGACTGGTACCTCGGGCCGCACAAGGCGGACCTGTTCGACTCGACCGGGAACGCCGGCTCGACGGCGTGGTGGGACGGGCGCATCGTCGGCGGCTGGCGCCAGCGCGAGGGCGGCGAGATCGAGCTGCAGCTGCTCGAGGACGTGGGCCGGGATGCGACCGCCGAGCTCGAGGAGCAGGCCGGTCGGCTGGGTGGGTGGCTGGGCGGCGTGCGGGTGATGCCGCGCTTCCCGTCGCCGCTCTGGAAGCGCCTCGATCCCGGATGACCGCCGCCGGCGGCGGTGCGGGCGCGCACCGCCCGGGGGCGCGGAACCGTCGCGGGCGACTAGGGCACGTTCCGGGAGCCCCCGCGACGCGGCACGCCCGACGGGCTCGTCCCGGGGCCGGCGCGGTCGAGCGCCCGGATGGCGCGGAGCTCGAGGTGCCGGCGCTCGGGCAGGCTGGGGGTCCTCCCGGCGGCCAAGCGGAACGCCGCGACAGCACCGGCGTGGTCGCCCGCCCTCTCCAGCAGGTGCCCGCGGACGACCTCGACGCGGTGGTGGTCCCGGAGCTCGCCGGACGCATCGATGGCGTCCAGCAGCGCGAGCCCCGCCGCCGGACCGTCGACGTTCGCGACCGCCACCGCGCGGTTCAACGTCACGAGCGGGTTCGGCGCGAGGCGCTCCAGCACGCCGTAGAGCGCGACCACCTGCGGCCAGTCGGTGAGGTCGGGGTGCGGGGCCTCGTCGTGGACCGCGGCGATCGCCGCCTGCACCTGGTACGGACCGATCGGGCGGGTGGCCAGCGACGCCGACACGATGGCCTCCCCCTCCTCGATCATCGCCCGGTCCCAGCGGGTCCGGTCCTGCTCCTCCAGCGGCACGATCTGACCGTTCTCGTCGACCCGGGCGGCACGCCGCGCGTCGGTGAGCAGCATCAGGGCGAGGAGCCCGGCGACCTCGCCGTCATCTGGCAACCGTCGCCGCACCTCCCGTGCCAGGCGCACGGCCTCAGCCGTCAGGTCGGGCCGCTGGAGGTCGTCGCCCGCGGAGGCCGTGTGGCCCTCGGTGAACATGAGGTACAGCACGTGGAGCACCACGCCGAGCCGCTCCTCGCGCTCCTCACCGGTCGGCAGCTCGAACCGCGCACCGGCGTCTCGGATGCGCTGCTTCGCGCGGCTGATCCGCTGGGCCATCGTCGGCTCGGGCACGAGGAACGCGCGGGCCACCTCGGCGGTCGTGAGACCGCCGACCGCCCGGAGGGTGAGTGCCAGCTGCGAGGGCGGCGACAGCGCCGGGTGGCAGCACATGAACAGGAGCGTGAGGGGGTCGTCCTCGTGCTCGTCCCCGCCGCCGGACGCCGCCTCGATCACCGATGCGGTCGTGCGCCCGGCGTCGCGC
>JAEVZA010000260.1 GCA_023392475.1 Actinomycetes bacterium
CCCGTGCCCCTCGCGCTCACCGCGCTGCACGGCGTGGGAGCCGACCTCGCGACGCGGGTGCTCTCGGACGCGGGGCACGGGCCGCTGCACTGGGTGGCGAGCCAGCGGGAACCCGATCCCGACTTCCCGACCACGCCGTCGCCGAACCCCGAGGAGCCGGGGGTGATGGACGCCGTCACCGGGCTCGCGCGGTCGGTCGGCGCGGCGGTCGCGCTCGCCCTCGACCCCGACGCCGACCGACTCGCCGTCGCCGCTCCCGATCGTGCCGGGCGGTGGCGGACGCTGACGGGCGACGAGGTGGGCGCCCTGCTCGCCGAGCACCTGCTCGGCCGGCCGGACCCGCTGCGGCGCCACGACCGGTTCGTGGCGACCACCGTGGTGTCGTCACGCCTGGTGCAGCGCGTCGCGGCGGCGCACCACGCACGGGTGGTCGAGACGCTGACCGGGTTCAAGTGGTTGAGCCGGCCCGGCCTCGAGCACCCGACGTGGACCCAGGTGCTGCTCTACGAGGAGGCGCTGGGGTACGCCGTCGGCGCCGACGCGCGGGACAAGGACGGGATCACCGCGGCGCTCGTGGCGGCCGACCTCGTGGCGCTGCTGGCGCCGGACGGGCGAACCCTCCCCGACGTGCTGGACGACCTGGCCCGTCGCCACGGCGCTCACGTGACCCGGAACGGCTCGCTCCGCGTCAGCGGACCCGGGCACGAGGCGCGGCTGGCGGGGCTCGTCGACCGGCTGCTCGCCTCACCGCCGACGCGGCTCGGCGGGCGGCCCGTGGTCCGAACCGACCGACCGGCGCCCGACGTGCTGCGGCTCTGGGACGACCTGGACACGCGCGTCGCCGTGCGACCGTCGGGGACGGAGCCGAAGCTCAAGCACTACTGCGAGGCCGTCGTCGAGGTCCCCGACGGAGCGGACCCCGACGAGGCCCGGGCGGAGGCGGCCCGCCGCCTCGACGCGGTCGTGGCCGACCTCGACGCCCTGCTCGTCTGAGGCCCACCACCCGTTCCGAAGCACCCACGGAGCGCTCGGCGCTCCGTGGGCTCGACGGCACCACCGGGGGCCGGTCCGCTCAGGGCAGGCCGGCGAGGACGTCGGCGGTGGCGGAGAGCCCGAGCCGGTCGGCGCCGGCGTCGACCAGGGCGAGCGCCTGCTCCGTGGTGCGGATGCCTCCGGATGCCTTGACCCGGCCGCGGTCGCCGACCGCCTCGCGCATGGTCCGCACCGCCTCGACGGTCGCGCCCCCGGCCGGGTGGTAGCCGGTGGAGGTCTTCACGTAGTCGGCGCCGGCGTGGAGCGCCGCCTCGCTGAGCTGGCGCAGCACCGCCGGCTCCCACAGCGCCGACTCGAGGATCACCTTCAGGACCACGTCGGGCACCGCGTCGCGCACCTCGGCGACGTCGCCGGCGACGGCGGCCAGGTCGCCCTCGGCCGCGGCGCCGAGGTCGGCGACGACGTCCACCTCGGCCGCCCCCAGCGCCACGACGGCCGCCGCCTCGGCCGCCTTCGAGCGCGACAGCGACGCACCGTGCGGGAAGCCCACGACGGAGCAGACCGGCAGGCGACCCGACACCATCTCGACGGCGTACCGCACCATCGCCGGCTGCACGCACACCGAGGCGCATCCGGCCGACGCGGCGAAGGCGACGACGGCCTCGACCTCCGCACGCGTGGCCTCGGGTCGGAGGATCGTGTGGTCGACGCGGGCGGCGAGCTCGGCGCGGGTCGTCTCGGACATCGCGGGCGAGCGTACAAGCGGCCGGCGGCGGCCCCCGCGGCCCGCCACGTCCCCGCCGTGCGCTGCACCTCCCCCTGCAAGACTCGGCGGATGGCCGGTCGCCGCTCCGTCACCACCGTGGGGCTCGACGGTGACGACACGCTCTGGCACAGCGAGTCGCACTTCGCCGTGACGACCGCCCGCCTCGCCGAGCTGCTGTCACCGTGGGTGTCCCACGAGGACGAGTCCGAGGCCCACCTCCTCGGCGTCGAGGCGCGCAACCTCGGGCTGCTCGGCTACGGCGTGAAGGCCTTCACCCTGTCGATGATCGAGACGGCGATCGAGATCTCCGACGGTGAGGTGCCGGCGTCGTCGATCCGGGAGATCCTGGACTGGGGCAAGGAGCTGCTCGACCACCCCGTCGAGCTCCTGCCCGAGGCCGCGGAGGCCGTCGACGACCTGGCCGGCGGCTACCGCCTCCTGCTCGTGACGAAGGGCGACCTCCTGCACCAGGAGTCGAAGCTGGCGCGGTCGGGCATCGCCGAGGCGTTCAGCGGGATCGAGATCGTGAGCGAGAAGGACGTCGCCACCTACGGACGGATCATGGCGCGCCACGAGGTCGACCCCACCGAGTTCGTGATGGTCGGCAACTCGGTCCGCTCCGACGTGCTGCCGGTGCTCGAGCTCGGGGCACGCGCCGTGCACGTGCCGTACCGGGTCACGTGGGCGCACGAGCGGGTGGACGACGATCCGGGTGTGCCGGTGCTCGACCACCTCGGCGAGCTCTCGGCCCTGCTCGACGGCTGGGAACGGGCCTGATCCGGCGCGCGCCGGACCGCGGTCAGGCGGGTGCCGGACGTCCGCCGAGGATCGGCCGCGCCAGCTCGGCGAGGTCCGCCTCGGGGCGGGCGCCGAGGTGCGAGATCACCTCGCTGGCGGCGAGGGAGCCGAGCGCGCCGCACGTGGCGAGGTCGAGCTCCTGGCTGAAGCCGTAGAGGAAGCCCGAGGCGTACAGGTCGCCCGCGCCGGTGGTGTCGACGAGGCGCTCCACGGGGTGCGCCGGCACCTCGATCACCTCGTCGCCGGTCACGACCACCGACCCGCGCTCCGAGCGCGTCAGCGCGGCGACCGCGCCGTGGCCCCGCACGCCGCGCACCGCGGCGTCGAAGTCGTCGGTCTCGTACAGCGCGGTGATCTCCGCCTCGTTCGCGAACACGAGGTCCACGTGGTGCTCGACCAGGTCCAGGAAGGCCGCCCGGTGCCGCTCGACGCAGAAGCTGTCCGACAGCGTCACCGAGACGGCGCGGCCCGCCTCGTGCGCGTAGCGGGCGGCGACGCGGAACGCCTCCTGCGCCTCGGGCGGGTCGAACAGGTAGCCCTCGAGGTACAGCACGGTGCCCGCGGCGACGACGTCGCCGTCCACGTCGTCGGGCCCGAAGTTCGCCGACGCGCCGAGGTAGGTGTTCATCGTGCGCTGGGCGTCGGGCGTGACGAGGATCAGGCAGGAGCCGGTGTCGGGCCCGTCGGCCGCCGCCGGGGTCGCGTACCGCACGCCCGTGGCCCGCAGGTCGTGGGCGAACACGGTGCCGAGCTGGTCGTCCCGCACCTTGCCCAGGTACTGGGCGCGGCCGCCGAACGAGGCGACGCCCACGATCGTGTTGGCGGCCGAGCCGCCCGACACCTCGACGCCGGCGCCCATCACGTCGTAGAGCTCGCGGGACCGGGCCTCGTCGACCAGGGTCATCGAACCCTTCTGGACCCCGACCTGCTCGATGAGCTCGTCGGTGGCGTGCGCCAGCACGTCGACGAGGGCGTTGCCGATCCCGACGACGTCGAGCACCTCGGGGAGCTCCGCGCCGCCCGCACCCTGACCACCGTCCACGCTGGAGTCCTGCACGCGGGCAGCGTAGGGGCGGCGCCGGGCGGGCACCCACTCCCGCCGGGGGGCCGCCCCCGGGCCGGTGGGTACGATCGCCGCCGTGACGACCCTGCCCGCGGCCCACCGGACGACGGCCGGG
>JAEVZA010000295.1 GCA_023392475.1 Actinomycetes bacterium
CCGCCGGCGCCCCGCGGGCCCCCTGCGGGGGGGGGCCGGTCCGCGTCCGGGCCGACCTTCGCCTCGCTCGGAGCCCGCGGCTGCGGGACGAGTGCTGTACTCAGGGCGTGCAGCAGCACCATCGAGACGCCATCGGGCGCTGGGTCGAGGTCGCGTCCGCCGACGACGAGGTGCTCGCCGTCGTCGTCGCGGGTTCGCTGACCAAGGGGTACGGGCGCGCGGACAGCGACGTCGACGGCTTCGTGGTCGTCACGGACGAGGCGTTCGCCCGTCGCCGGGCCAGCGGCGAGCTCACCTTCTTCTCCACCGAGCTCTGCGACTACGACGGTGGCTACATCGACGCCAAGTACGTCGACCGCGCCTTCCTCGACGCCGTCGTCGAGCGGGGCAGCGAACCGGCCCGATCCGCGTTCCTGGGGGCGATCGTGGCGTGGTCGGCCGACCCGTCGATCGACGCGCTCGTGCACGCGGCGCCCTCGTACCCGGAGGCCGGCGTCGACGGGCGCATGGCCCGCTTCCTCGCGCAGGTCCGGACCGCGCAGTGGTACGTGGGCGAGGCGGCCCGGCGCGACGACCCGTACCTCGCCGGGTGGGCGGCGAGCCGGCTGGGGCTCTTCGCCTGCCGCATGGTGCTGGCCCACAACCGGGTGCTGTTCCCGTACCACAAGTGGCTGCTGCGGACCGTCGCCGAGGTGCCCGACCGCCCCGACGACTTCGTCGACCTGGTGCGCACGTTGGCGGTCGACCGCACCCCGGCGGCCGCCGAAGCAGTCGTCCTGTCGCTGGTCCTCTTCCGGGAGTGGCCGGAGGTCCCAGGAGGTTGGTCGACCCAGTTCATGCTGGACAGCGAGTGGAACTGGCTCGACGGCGATCCCCCGATCGACGATCTCTGACGCCGGCCGGGTCGGACCGCCTCGTCACGCCGGGCTCCCCCGAACGACCTCGGGGACGAGGTCGACCGCCCGTGCTCCCGGGTCGGTCTCCCAGCGCAGCAGATCGCCGGGCTGGCAGTCGAGCGCCTCGCAGAGCGCGGCCAGCGTCGCGAAGCGCACCGCCCTGGCCCGGCCGTTCTTGAGCACCGCGAGGTTGGCGGGCGTGATCCCGACGCGGTCGGCGAGCTCCCCCACCGACATCTTCCGCCTCGCCAGCATCACGTCGATGTCGACGGCGATCGGCATCAGATCACCTCGTCCAGCTCGGCCTGCATCCGCGTCGCTTCGAGGTCACGGGCGACGGCCTGGGCGAGCAACGTCCGCAGCACGAGCACGATGAGCGCCACGCCGAGGATGCCCGCGCCGATCCCACCCATGATGAGCGTGACACCCGGGTCGTCCCGCTGGTCCGGCGCGTTGATCCCCGTGACCGCGAACCACACGAGCGCGGCCGCCACGATCGCGCCGATCAGGATGTCCACGTAGCGGAACGCGTCGAGCGAGAACACGGTGCTGCGACGCACCATCGTCACCAGGCGCCAGACGCAGACCAGCGCGACCTGGACCGTGATCAGACCCAGGATCGTGACCACGCGGAGGGCCGTGAGCGACGGCGACCCCTCCTCGGGGTCCGCGCCGCTGACGAGGGCCCAGACGATCCCGACCTGGATCAACACGGTGCCGGCGAGCACGACCGCGAGCACACAGCGCAGCGCCTGCACCGTCAGCCTGCCCATCACACGTCCTTCCATCGAGGAACGATGGGAATCTATCGACAGTCGATAGGTTTCGCCACCACGATCCGTTCGATGGTCCACCGGTGCCCGCGGTCGGTGCGTGCTGGTCGGGGCGGGGCGCGGAGGGGAAGGGATAAGCAGCGGCCGCCGAACGCGCCCCGCCCGACGGCCGACGGACCATGGCGCCACAGGAGGAAGCACGACATGGCGACGAACGACACCACCCCGCGCTGCGCCCCGCTCGGCCAGCCGCGGCGGATCATCCGCGCGCCCCGCCCGGCGCCCACCCCGGTCGTGCCGACCCCCGTGCCGGCACCACGCGAGCCGGCTCCGGTGTGACGTGCTGCACCACCGCGACCCCACCCCCGAGCCGGGTGCGTCGGACGAGCTGCCCGTCGCCGACGGCGAGGCCTTCCTCGGCTGGAAGGCCCTGGCCCTCGTGTCGGCGGTCGAGGCCGCCGGGGACCGCCGGCTGTTCCTCGCGCCGCTGGTCGCCGGCGGGCTCGTCGACATCGACGCCGAGGCGACGTGCCACCAGCGCCAGCACCCGGCGCCGGACGTGGGCTGCCGGTGCGGCTTCAACGCGTTCACCGAACCCGACGCGGCTCGACGCTACGGCGCCCGCACCCTCCGGCCGTACCACGCGCTCGCCCGTGTGGAGCTGTCCGGCACGGTCGTCGTGCACGACGACGGCGCCCGCGGCGCCCACCAGCGGGTCCTCGGCCTGTCCTGGCCGGCGACGTGCTGGGGGTGCGGCGGCGGCGCCGGCCGCCTGGCCGACTTCGCCCCTCACGAGCTCTCAGCGCTCGGACCCGAGCGGCGGCCGCCCTGCTCCGCCGACGTGGTCGTCGTCGGTCCGACCTGCGGCCGATGCGGCTCCCGGGCACGCACGCCGGCGACGGTGTCCGGCGAGGCGGGCGTCGGGTGCCGGATCGACGACGGACTCGATCCGGCGGTCACCGCAGGGGTGTCCTCCACCGCGATGCTCCGCAACCACCTCCGCGTCGCCGGGACGATCACGACCTTCGTCATCCTGATGGCCGCGTGGGGGATCACCACGGTGGCGAGCGGGATCTCGCCGGCCGCGCCCGCCCGCTCCCGGGTCGAGTCGCTGGCCGCGGGCTGGCGGACGGGCGACGCCACCGCCGCTGCGGCCGCGGCGGGCGACGGGACCGCCACCTACCTCGGGTCGGTCGGCGGAGCGGGCCTGTTCGCCTGGTCGTCCGACGAGGGCGACTGCCGTCGGGTCCTGGTCACGAAGACCCAGACCTACGTGGAGGCCGTGGCCGGATCGGACGAGGCGACCACGTGCGCCACGGCGGTCTCGGGTGGGGCGACGCCCTGGGCGGCCATGCTCTCGCCGCCGCGGCGCTGACCGGTCGACCACCGCGGCCAGGCGTCGCCCGATCGAACGCAACGCGGGGCGCGACGGATCCCGCCGGGCGCCCTCAGGAACTCGGTCGTTCGACCGCTCGGCCCGTCGGTACCGTCCGCCGGATGGTGCGAGTGGAACCGGCCCGACTGGAGTGGCTCGATGCGCTCTCCGATTCCGACGCGACCTTCACGGAGCGCTTCGGCGCCGACGTCGCGCCCGGGTGGATCGGGTTCCCCGAGGCGTTGGCCCACGCGCGGCGCGCCGCGGAGGCGCACGACGTGGACCCCTGGGGCTCCCACCTGATCTTCGACGACGACGGGACGCTCGTCGGCTTCGGCGGCTTCAAGGGCCCGCCCGTCGGCGGCGAGGTGGAGATCGGCTACGCGGTCGCGCCCTCGCGACGCGGACGAGGCGTCGCGACGGCGGCAGCCGGCGCGATGGTCGACCGGGCCCGCGACGCCGGCGTCGGGCGCGTCGTCGCCCACACCCTGCCCGAGGCCGGCGCATCGACCGCCGTGCTGGCGCGCTGCGGGTTCGTCCACGTCTCGTCCGGAGCGGACCCCGACGGCGACGTGAGCGGCGACGTCTGGCGCTGGGAGCTCCCGCTCGACCCGTGATCCCGCGGGCGGAGGTGCGGTGCGATCGGGGCGATGGCCGCTGCTCGACCTGCCCGAGCCGTCGGGACCACCAGCCCGATGCCCGAGGGCGCCGGGGTAGGGTCGGCGATGGCCGTTCCCATCATCCTGGCGGTGCATGACGACCTCACCGCGCTGGCGGAGGTCGAGGAAGCGCTCCTCGAGCGGTACGCGAAGCGCTACCGCGTGATCTGCCTCCCGTCGGCCGAGGAGGCTCGCGCAGTGCTGACGGAGGCCGCTGCCTCCGAGGACGACGTCGCACTCGTGCTCGCCGCCCAGTGGCTGGCGGGTGGACCGACGGGCAGCGAGCTCCTCGACGAGGTCTGGTCGATGCACCCACGCACGCGGCGGGCGCTGCTCATCGAGTGGGGCGACTGGGGCCAGACCCCGACCGGACGGGCGATCTTCGACGGCATCTCCCGCGGCTGCTTCGACCACTACGTGGTGCGCCCCGCCGCGTCGCCCGACGAGATGTTCCACCAGACCATCTCCAGCATGCTGCTCGACTGGGCCGAGGCGACCCGCTCGGCCCCCTACATGGTCCACATCG
Source organism: Actinomycetes bacterium (assembly GCA_023392475.1). Taxonomy (GTDB): domain Bacteria; phylum Actinomycetota; class Acidimicrobiia; order Acidimicrobiales; family Microtrichaceae; genus JAEVZA01. The sequence continues at coordinate 4,230 of JAEVZA010000295.1, forward strand.
TCGGCGAGTCGTGGTCCGGACGGGCCTACGAGATCCGCGAGGCGCTGCAGGCCTGCGCGCTGCCGCACACGTTCTCGCTGGCCGACTCGCCCGAGGGCGAGGAGCTCGTCGCCGCCGCCGGCGACGGCATCGAGCTGCCGATGATGCTGTTCCCGAACGGCGCGATGTTGGTCAACCCCACGAACGCGGAGATCGCGGCCGCGGCGGGTGCGCCGATCGACCTCGCCATCGAGTCCTTCGACCTCACGGTCGTCGGATCCGGACCGGCCGGGCTGTCGGCGGCGGTGTACGGGGGATCGGAAGGCCTGAACACGGTGGTGGTCGACCGTGGCGGCATCGGCGGGCAGGCGAGCTCCAGCTCGCTCATCCGCAACTACCTCGGGTTCCCCCGAGGCGTCAGCGGCCGCCTGCTCGCCCGGTCCGCCTGGGAGCAGGCGTGGGTCTTCGGTGCGAAGTTCGCGTTCATGCGCAGCGTCACGAGCCTCGAGCGCGACGGCGACGAGCTGGTGCTCCGGTGCTCCGACGGCAACTCCGTCCGGACGCCCGCCGTGCTCCTCGCGATGGGAGCGAGCTACCGCCGGCTCGGCGTCCCCGCGCTGGAAGACCTCGTCGGCGCCGGCGTGTACTACGGCAGCACGAACTCCGAGGCGTCGTTCCTGGTCGGTCGCGACGCGTTCGTCGTCGGCGGCGCCAACTCGGCCGGGCAGGCGGCGCTGCACCTCGCCAACTACGCCAGGAAGGTCACGCTCGTCGTCCGCGGCGACTCCCTGCGCGCCGGCATGTCCGAGTACCTCGTGAGCGAGATCGACGCCACGCCGAACATCGAGGTCCGACTCGGCACGAAGGTGGTCGACGGCGGTGGCCACGGCCGGCTCGAGCGGCTGGTGCTGGCCGACGTCGCGACCGGCGAGCAGACGACGGAGGTGGCGGACGCCCTGTTCCTGCTGATCGGCGCCCAGCCGTTCACGGAGTGGTTGCCGCCCGAGGTGGAGCGAGACGATCGAGGGTTCATCCTCACCGGCAACGACCTCCCCGCGGGGAGCTTCCCGCTCGACCGCGACCCGTTCCCCCTCGAGACGAGCATCCCCGGCGTGTTCGCGGCGGGCGACATCCGCCACGGTTCGGTGAAGCGCGTGGCCTCGGCCGTCGGCGAGGGCTCGATCGCCGTCCAGATGATCCACCGGTACTTCGCCGAGATCCGGTACGAGCCTCGCGGCCGGTCGGCCGACGTGTCCGGAGCGGTCGCAGGACCCTGACCGGCGGACGCGGAACGACCCCTGGGCAGGAGCCCAGGGG
>JAEVZA010000110.1 GCA_023392475.1 Actinomycetes bacterium
GGCGGACCTCGTCCCGCTCGACCGCGGCGAGTCCGTGGTCGCGTTGGTGGCGCCCGGGCGGCCCGGCGGCGAGGAGCCGCCGCCGCTGCTCGTGGTCACCGCCCAGGGCGTGATGAAGCGCCTCGCCGTGGGCGACGTGACGGGGCTCGCCGCCGGCCGGCCGATCGTGAAGCTGAAGCCGGGCGACCAGGTCGTCGCGGCCTTCCCCGCGCCCGACGGCACGGACGTCGTCCTCGTGGCGTCGAACGCGCAGGTGCTGCGCTGCCCCGCGGCCAGCGTGCCAACGCAGGGCACGGGCGCCGGCGGCGTGGCCGGCATGAAGCTCGCCGACGGGGCCTCGGTCGTGGGCGCCGGACCGGCGGTCGAGGGGGCGGTCGTGCTGACCGTCAGCGACGCCCGCACCGCCAAGGTCACCGACGCGGACGAGCTCCCCGCCAAGGGCCGGGCCACCGGCGGGTCGCGCATCACGAGGTTCCGGTCCGAGAAGCGCCTCGAGTGGGCCTACGTGGGACCCGAGCAGGGGCTCCTCGTGGTGCTCGGCGCCGCCGACGCGCCGACGCGCCCCGATCCGTCCCCCGAGCCGCTCACGCTCCCGCACACCGGACGAGACCTCGCGTCGAAGGCCACCAAGCGGCGGTGGCTCGGCGTCGGCACGGGCCGCTGGTGAGCCCGGTGGACCCGGAGGAGCACCCCGCGCCGCTCACGGCCGCGGTCGTCGCCGAGCTGATCGAGGAGCTCGCCGGCCTCGATCAGCGGTTCCTCACCGGCGACCGGGCCCAGCGCGACCTGCCGACGGTGCTCGAGGGCTACCGCTGGATGTTCTCGATCCTGTCGGTCGGCCTCGAAGCGTTCGTGTGGGCCGACGTGACCGCCCCGCGGTTCGCCGACATCGTCGGCGCGCACCGGAAGTGGGGCGGGGACAACTCGGACGCGTTCTACCAGTACGCACCGATCGACCCGTCCCGCACCTACCGGGTCACCGGTCGGCGCGCGGACGCCGTGTACTTCTCGATCACGGTGTACGGCGGGCCGGACGACGGGCGGTACTCCGAGCGCATCGTGGCAACCGTGAACGACCACGACCTCGCGGGCGAGGACGGCGACCGCGCCGAGGAGTTCGAGCTGTGGCTCTCGCCCGATGACCCCGGCACGGACGAGCGGGGCCGGGCGCGCACGTGGCTGCGGCTCGAGCCCGACGCGGTGTGCGCCATCACCCGCGACTACCTGGCCGAGCCCGAGGTCGGCCGTCGCATGGAGTGGCGGATCGAGCTCGTCGGCGACGCCGGCCCGTGGGCGCCGACCGACGAGTCGGAGGCCCGCCGCTTCCGGGCCGCCCTCACGTGGCTGCGTGAGCAGGCGGCGATGGTGCCGGTCGTGCTGGCGGACCCGAACACGGTCGCCGAGCCGTACCCGGTGCCGAAGCAGACGTTCGGCTGGGCGGCGGGCGACGCCGCGTACGCGATGGGCAGCTACGAGCTGGCCGAGGACGAGGCCCTCGTCGTCCGCGGCACCTCGCCCGGCTGCGCGTTCTGGAACCTCTGCCTCTGGAACCCGTTCCTGCACACGTACGACTACGCGCACGACCGGGTCACGATCAACGGCTTCCAGGTCGCGGCGGCACCCGACGGCTCGTGGGAGATCGTGATCGCCGAGCGCGATCCAGGGCGCCCCAACTGGGTGCGCACCCAGGGCCACCGCCACGGGCTCATCTGGTTCCGCTGGTTCCACCCCGACGCCACGCCCGACCGACCGACCACCGAGGTGGTCCGCATCGGCTGAGCGCCGCCGGGTCACACGCCGAAGCGCTCCCGGTAGCCCGCGAGCCCGGCCCGGACGTCGTCGGGGTCGATGCCCACCGCCGCCGGGTCGTACACCACGGCGCCGTGGCGGTTCCGCCGGTGCGACGCGAGGTACTCGGCGTGCGCGGCGCGGGCGCGGGCGTCGAGCGGCTGGCCGGCGAGCCCGTACACGCCGGCCACGGTGGCGAGGTCGTCGGCCATGAAGTCGGCGAAGCGGACGTCGACGCTGCGGTCCGCCGGCAGCAGGTCGCGGTCGCGCGCCGCAGCCGTGAGCAGGTCGGTCAGGATCCGCTGCCAGTGCCGGCCGATCGCCCCCGGATCGGGCGCCTCGACGTGGGCCCGTGCCGCGTACGCGACCATCGTCGCCATGCTCACCGCGACGTCGGCCGGATCGCGGTGCGTCACCACGACCGTCGCGTCGGGGAACACCTCGGCGAGCGGGCCGAACTGCTCGAGGTGCTGCGGCGACTTGAGCACCCAGCGGTCGCCGCCGCGGAGGAACTGCAGCACGGAGAGCGTGCGGCGCAGGTACCGGTAGTGCGGGGTCTGGTCCGCCGCCCGGTAGTGCTCCCGCCAGGTCGGGATGGGCGCCAACGTGTCGAAGAACATCGACGAGCAGTCGATCGACAGCAGGTGGATCTCCTCGTGGGCGTGCCAGGTGCTCATCTCGTGCATCCGGTCGAGCTCCGGCGTCCAGAGGCGCCCCATGGCGACCGAGGCGTCGCACCGTGCCGTGCGCGGCGCCAGGCTGCCGTCGCCGAAGAGCGGCTCGCCGGTCGCCGGTACGGGTTCGAGCGCCTCCCAGAACGGGAGGGACCGCAGCGAGGGGTCGGCCGACACGAGGTTGTGGAGGTGCGTCGTCCCCGACCTGGGCAGGCCGGCGATGACGATCGGGGCCCGCACGTCCTGCTCCGCCGCCTCGGGGTACCTGCGGATGACCGCCTCCAGGAGCAGGCGGTTCCTCACGAACTGCACGAGCTGGGCGTGGACGCTGACCCGGCCGAACGCGGAGAGGCCGGCCTCGGTGTCGAAGGACCGGCACAGGACCTCGAGCGGCTCCTGCCACCCGTCCGGTCCCAGGTCGTCGAGGCCGGTGCCGTCGACGGCGTCGGTCACGATGCGGTCGGGGACGAGCTCCACGTCGTCGGCGAGGGCCGCACCGAGGGCCATCACCTCGGCGGCCTCCGGCGAGAACCGGGGCGAGGCGAGGTCGTCCAGCACGATCGGACCGGGCACGTCGGAGGTCACGCGCGCACAGTACGCGAGCGCCCCCCGTCCCCGGTGGTACGGACCACCCGGTACGTACGTACCCACCTGCGGGTAAAAACGTTCTCTTCGGGTCAACCCCGCCCTCACCCCCGACGATGCCCTCGGCGAACCGAACGGGACGCGCCGACGTGGCGCCGACGAGGGAGCAACGAGACATGGATTCGACCTACGTGGTCCGACGGAACCGGACCCCACGCCGAGCGACGTGGCTGGACCGCCTGCCGGTGCCCAAGGCGGTGCTCACCGCCGGGCTCGTCGGCCTGACCGTCGCTGCCCTCGGCGGCGCCGCGCTCGCGACGTTCACGTCGAGCACCAACGTGTCGCAGACGATCAGCAGCGGCACCGTGGCGTTCGCCTCGATCAGCACCAGCGCGGCGGGCCAGCGCCTGTCCGTGTCGGCCAGCGACATCGCGCCCGGCGACACGATGCAGCGCGCGGTCACGCTCACCAACACCGGCACCGTGGACATGCTCCCCGGCTCGGTCGCGCTCACCACGACGGCGACGACGTCGTCGCTGCTGGACACCGGCACCAACGGACTCACGATGACCATCGACAAGTGCTCGGTGGCCTGGACCGAGTCCGCGGCGCCGTACACCTACACGTGCGGCGGCACGACCACGAGCGTGCTGGCCAGCCGGCCCGTGATCGGCTCGAGCGTGGCGCTGTCCAACATCACGACGACGAGCGGCACGCCGAACTACCTGCGGGTGACGCTGGCGCTGCCGACGGCGGCCGACAACACCTACCAGGGCCAGTCGTCGACCCTCGGCTACGTCTTCGTCGGCCAGCAGCGGGCCGGGACGGCTCGCTGATCCAGGGCGCGGGAACCGCCGGATGACCGCCACCCGTGCGTCGGCCAGGGCAGCGACGACGATCGTCGCCCTGGTCTGCGCGCTGGTGGCGGTCGGCGCGCTCACCGGCAGGTGGGCGGTGCTGCGGGTCCCGACCGGCTCCATGGAGCCGACGATCCCGACCGGCGCCGCGGTGCTGGTCTCGCCCGTCCCGACCGACGACGTCCGTCGGGGCGACGTCATCGTCTTCAGGGCGCCGCGCACCGGGCTCCTCACCGTCCACCGGGTGATCGAGCTGTCACGGCACGACGGCCACCGCGTCGTCGTCACGAAGGGCGACGCCAACGACGCGCCCGACCCGTGGCACGCCGAGCTCGACGGCCAGCAGGTACACGTCGTGCAACGGGTCATCCCGTTCGTCGGGCGGGTCGCCGGGGCGTTCGGCGCGACGTGGGCCCGCATCGCCATGGCGCTGGGCGGGGCGCTCCTCGTGCTCGGCGTCGGGCTCCGCGCCATCTGGCGGCCCCGGCCCGAGCGCCACCCCCCACGCCGTGCGGCTCCGTCCGCCGCAGGGCGTCGACGGCCGGCACCAGCACCAGCACCAGCAGGGTCGTCGGCGTCGGGCGCGGACGACGTGGTCC
>JAEVZA010000350.1 GCA_023392475.1 Actinomycetes bacterium
GGGGGGGGGCGGGGTCGGGGGGGTCGTGGGGGGCGCGGTCTAGGAGGGTGCGGCCAACGACGGTAAGGGCCGGGTGGGCGACGTCACCCGCCCGGTCGAGCTCGTGGGACGCGAACAGCACGGTCGCCCCGACGCCGGCCGCCTCCCGAATGAGGCCGTCGATCACGTCACGGCCACCCGCGTCGAGCCCCGCGTGCGGCTCGTCGAGCAGCCAGAGCTCGGGGCGTCGCGCCACCATCGCGGCGAAGGACACGCGGCGGCGCTGGCCGGCGGACAGCGCGTGCACCGGCAGGTCGTGCAGCCGCGGGGCGACCTCCAGCCGGTCGAGCGCGGCGCGGCCGTCGGCGACGGAGGCGCCGGCCGCACGGGCCCAGAAGTCGACGTTCTCGGTGACCGACAGGTCGTCGTAGAGGAACGTGGCGTGGCCGAGCAGGCCGACCCGGCGCCGGACGCCCCCGCGGTCCCGCGTCAGGTCGACGCCGAGGACGCGGGCCGTGCCCGAGGAGACCGGCGCGAGGCCCGCGCACACCCGCAGCAACGTGGTCTTGCCGGCACCGTTCGGACCACGGAGGAGCACGACCTCACCGGCCCCGACGTCGAGGTCGACGCCCGCCAGGGCGGGGAAGCGGCCGAGCAGTGTGACCGCGGCACGGAGGTGGACGACGGGCTCCAACGGGGAACGGGACCTTGCTGCAGAGGATCCCCCGGACGGGATCCGTGGGGCCGACCGGAGCGGTCGACGGGGTGAGCAAACGGTACCGGCTGGCCCCGACCCACGGCCAAGCGCCGGTACCGTGACGTGCGTGATGTCACGAGTCCTCGGCTTCATCGGCCGGACGCTGATCGTCGCGGGGCTCTTCATCCTCGGGTTCGTCGGCTACCAGCTGTGGGGCACGAGCATCGAGGAGGGTCGGAACCAGGGTGATCTCACCCACTCCCTCGCCGAGCACGTGGACAGCAAGCAGACCGACGTGAACCCCGCGACGGTCGACGTCAACGGGCTCGCCAAGGCCCTCAGCCGCGTCGATCCCGCGACCGCGCCGCCCAGCGCCGAGCCGGCCGACGGCCAGCCCGTCGGCATCATCGAGATCCCGAAGATCGGCCTCGAGCGCGTGATCGTGCAGGGCGTGTCCAAGGCGGACCTCAAGAAGGGCCCCGGCCACTACCCCGGCACGCCGCTGCCCGGGCAGGCCGGCAACTCGGGCATCGCCGGGCACCGCACCACCTACGGCGCGCCGTTCAACCGGATCGACGAGCTGTCGCCCGGCGACCAGGTCCTGATCACGACCCCCCAGGGGCGGTTCACCTACAAGGTCATCCCGGGGCCCGGCTCGGACCAGGCGCCGTACGTGGTGAAGCCCACCGACGTGTCGGTCCTCCTCGACAAGGGCGACAACCGCATCACGCTCACGGCCTGCCACCCGAAGTACTCGGCGAAGCAGCGGATCATCGTGAACGCGGTGCTGTCCTCCGAGCCCGCCGCGGCCGCGCCCGTGTCGACATCGGCGTCGTCGAGCAAGCCGAAGGTCGTCCAGGCCGCGCAGCTCGACGAGGGCCTCGGCGGGGACACCTCGGCGCTGCCGGTCGCCATCGCGTTCGTCGCCGCGGCGCTCGTGGTGGGCCTGCTCGCCTGGTTCCTCGGCCGGCGTGGGCACAAGTGGCTCCTGTACGCGCTCGCCACACCGATCGTGCTGGCGCTGGTCTGGGGCAGCTACGTGTACCTCGACCGGTACCTGCCGTCGCTGTGATCCGTCGTCAGCGCTCCGCGGCCGCGGCCGCGCCGGCCGTCGGCGGCATCGTGCTCACGGTCCTGCTCGTGGCCGGCTGCTCGTCGGGCGAGCGCGCCTCGTCGACCACGACGACCGCGGAGCGCACGACGACCACCGCCACCTCCGGACCGCCTGCGGGCGCGACCGAGCAGGGGTTGCGGTCGCTCGACGCCGGGCAGTGCTTCGACCTCCCGAAGGACGACCCGGAGGCCGACGACAAGGCCGTCTGGGTGGTCGGGTGCGGGGACCCGCACACGCACGAGGTGTACGACGTCGTCCGCTACGACGGGCCCGTGCTGCGGGGCGGCGGCTACGCCGGGACGGCGGCCGTCCAGGACTGGGCGGAGCAGGCGTGCTTCGGCCGCTTCGAGGCGTTCGTCGGGATCCCGTGGACGCGCTCGTCGCTCGAGATCGAGACGTGGTGGCCGTCGGAGGAGTCGTGGGGTCGGGCCGACCGGACCGTCCTCTGCACCGTGTTCCCCGAGACCGGGAGCACGACCACCGGCACCGAGCGCGGAACGGCGCGCTGAGCCTGCTCGTCCCTCCCCCGTTCCGTTCGTCCCCCGTTTCCGTCCCTCCCCCGTTCTGTTCGTCGAGGCCGTCGACCGTGACGGCTGGGACGAGCAGCACGATGGTCGTGGGGTGTCAGCGGCCGCGGAACTCGGGTGGGCGGCGGTCGCCGAAGGCGCGCCGGCCCTCGACGAGGTCGTCGGACGCCCAGGCCGCCTCGAACGCCGCGAGGTAGGCGGCCTCCGGGTCGATCTGGCCGGCCGGTCGCTCGAGCAGGTCGAGGCCGAGCTTCGAGCCGGCCAGCGAGAGCGGGGCGAGCGCGGCGATGCCCGTGGCGAGCTCGTCCGCCGCGGCGAGCACCGATGCCCCGGGGCCGGCCTCGCCCGGCTCGACGAGCCGATGGACGAGCCCGACCTCGTGCGCACGGGTCGCGCCGACGGGTTCGGCGGTGAGCATCATCCAGCGGGCGGTCGAGTGGCCGGCGAGGAGGGCCAGCCGCTGGACGGTCCAGTGGTCGACCATCAGGCCGAGCTTGGCGACGGGCACCGCGAACCGGGCGTCGGGGGTGGCGAGGCGGAGGTCGCACGACAGCGCGAGCTGCGTACCCAGGCCCATGCACGCGCCGGCGATCGCGGCGACTGTCGGGAACGGCAGCGCGGCGAGGTCGTCGAGCGCGGTGCGGAGGAGCCGGGTGAACGAGAGGTCCTCGAGCTCCTTGAGGTCGGCGCCGGCGCAGAACTGGTCCTCGTCGCCCGTGACGACGAGCGCCCGGAGGTCGTCGGTGGCGGCGCGCCGGACGCCGTCGTGCAGCTCCTCGAGCGCCTGGTGGTTGAGGGCGTTGCGACGGTCGGGGCGCGAGATGGTGAGGCGCCCGACGCGGCCGTCGAGCCCGTACGAGACGATCGCCACGGCGCTCAGATCTCGTCGATCACGCAGATGAGGTCGCCCTCGACCACCTGGTCGTCGGGTGAGACCGCCACCTCGCGGACGGTGCCGCCCACCGAGGCCACCACCGGGATCTCCATCTTCATGGACTCGAGGATCGCCAGCTCGTCGCCCTCGGCGACGGTCTGACCCACCTCGGCCGGCACCTGCCAGACGTTGGCGGTGATCTCGGCCCGGATCTCGGTGCTCACGGGAAGCCCGGCTTCCAGATCATGAGGTACAGCGCGACGACGAGGCACAGGTGCAGGCCCCCCGTGAGGCCCGGGACCGCCTTCGCCTTGCCGTGCTGCCACGCCCGGGCGATGAGGTACTGCAGGACGATGGCGACGATCACGACGAGCATCGCGATCGAGACCCACGTCTGCGAGAACTTGAAGAGGTCGTCGCTCGTGCCGATCGCGCCCATGGCCGCGATCCAGCCGATCACCAGCGCCGGGAGCTGGATGTAGAGGTTCGCCTTGGCGAAGACCTCGTCGCTGATGTTGCCGGCCCTCGCGAGCATCGGCTGGACGAAGTTGCCCCCGAACGCCACGAACATCGCGATGACGTGGACGAGCAGCAGGATCCTGAACCCGGTCGAATCCACCATGCTCGGCACCCTAGACCGACGCGTCGGCCGGATCGTGCTCCTCGGCCGGCCCGCGGCGCGCACCTCGGCGCGGCGAGCGCCGCAGCGGTCAGACCGGCAGCACGCCGTGCTTGCGCCAGGGCCGCTGGACGGTCTTGGTGCGCGACACCTCGAGGCCCCGCCAGATCGCGAGTCGCGTCTCGGCGGGGTCGATGACGTCGTCGACCATGGCGTGGCCCGCGGCGACGTACGGGTCGATGTTCCGGCGGAACTCGTCGGCGAGGCGGATGCGCTCGGCGTCGAGCTCCTTGCCCTCGAAGTCGGCGAGGTGCTTGCGCATCGTGATGTTGACCATGCCCTCGGGCCCCATGACCGCGATCTCGGCGGCGGGCCAGATGGCGAGGTAGTCGGCCTCGTACGACAGGCCGTTCATCACGAAGTAGCCGGCGCCGTAGCTCTTGCGGACGACGATCGACACCTTCGGGACCGTCGCCTCGGAGATGGCGAACAGCATCTTGGCGCCGTGGCGGATGATCCCCTGCTTCTCGACCGCGGTGCCGACGACGAAGCCGGGCACGTCGTGCAGGAACACGAGCGGGATGCCGAACGCGTCGCAGAGCCAGACGAAGCGGGCGGCCTTGTCGGCGGCGTTCACGTCGAGCGCTCCGCCGAGCACCATCGGGTTGGAGGCGACGATGCCGATCGGGCGACCGCCGATCCGTGCCAGCCCCGTGACGATGTTGCGGGCCCACGCGCCCTTCATCTCGAAGAAGTCCGGTTCGCCCGAGCCGTCGTGGTCGACGACCGTGGCGATGACCTTGTGCATGTCGTACGCGCGGCGGGGAGCGGTCGGGACGATGCCGTAGAGCTCCTCGCAGCGGCGGTCGACGGGGTCGTCGGTGGCGCCCGCCGGCGGGTCCTCGGTGTTGTTCGACGGGAAGTACGAGAGGTAGCGGCGCACGGTGTGCAGGCACGCCTCGTCGTCGGGCACCTCGAGGTCGGCGACGCCCGACACCTTGGTGTGGACCTCGGAGCCACCCATCTCCTCCTCGGTCACGTCCTCGCCGGTGGCGGCCTTGACGAGGTGCCGGCCCGCCAGCGCCATCGACGACGTGCCCTTCACCATCGGCACGAAGTCGGCGAGGGCCGGGATGTAGGCGGTGCCGGCGGCGCAGTGGCCGACCATGGCCGCGACCTGCGGCACGACGCCCGACAGCGTGACCTGCTCGCGGAACAGCGCGCCGTTCCCGGCGAACGTGGAGCCGGCGTCGGACGTGATGCGTGCACCGGCCGAGTCGAGCAGCCAGATGACGGGGATGCGCTGGCGGAGGGCGAGCTCGCGCATGCGGGTGACCTTGAACTCGTTCACCCTGCCCATCGATCCGGCCTGCACGGTGAAGTCGTACGCGCAGACGGCCACGCGGCGGCCGTCGATCGCGCCGATGCCCGTGACGCAGCCGTCGGCGGCGAAGTGGCCCTTGTCGGCGAGGCTCGGGTCCATGTGGTCGGCGAGCATCCCGTACTCGACGAAGGTGCCCGGATCGAGGAGCGCGTCGAGGCGCTCGCGGACCGGCCACTTGCCCAAGGACCGCTGGCGCTCGACGCGATCGGGGCCGCCCATCTCGAGCGCCTGCTCGCGGCGGGCGCGGAGGTCCGCCACGAGCGGCCCCCAGTCGTAGCGCTCGTCGACCGGCTGGTCCTTCGCCTCGTCCGTCACGTGCGTCCCCCTCGGTGCGGCGTCCACGTCGCCGGCCCGACCGGCGCCCGGCGCGGCGAGTGTGTCACACGAGGGGTCCGTGGCCCGGTCCGTCGGGTCCTCGCGACGGGCCGGGGGCGACGGCGCGCAGCCCTCGCGGCGCAGCACCACGGCGGCGTCCGTGAGCTGGCGCATCCGGGCCCGGTGGCGCCGCTCCGAGGTGGTGGGTCGCGGCGGGCCGATCTCGTAGCAGCCGCGCCGGACCCGCCGGGCCCGACCGCGGTCGACCTCGTAGGCCAGGCCGTCGGCCACCGCCCGGTGGGGCTGGTCGCCGGTCGGCCGGAGGTCGTGCGCCGCCAGCGCGTCGATCACCTCCCGGATCGACATCGGACGGCCCGCGTCCATCAGGATCGTGAGCATGCACCAGCGCAGGTGGCGGCCCCACAGCCGCCACGGCGTCAGGGCCATGCCCTCCGGCGACCACACGATCGGCTCGCCCGGCCCGTGCACCAGCGACGCCTCCTCCCCCACACCGGCAGCCTCCCCGACCATCCGCCGACCGTCACCGGGGACCGCGACCCGGTCCCTGCCCCGGGACCCCGCCACCGATGGACGCGCACCGCCTCGGGGACGATCGCCCCGGGGCGCCCGCGGCTGCGGTGCAGCGACCGCCGAGTGTTCGGCGAAGGGGACGGGGCCCGCCGCCACCCGCTCCTCCGTTCAGGAACCGACTTCGGGCGAAAGCGATCGGACCCGCCGAGCGAGCACACCGAGCGATCGGGCGCCGGCAGGGCGGCCCTCGCCCTCGATTCGCCGCAAGCCGGCACGCCGACCTCTCCGGCGGGTACGAGTCACAGCCCGATTCGCCGCAAGCCGGATCGCGGCGGACCCGACGAGACCCGACGCAGACCGTCCCGACGCTGCGGTTCGAGCCGAGGAGGTGGCCCGCTCGGGGGTGGCCGGATCGTTCGGGGCGGGAGGGAACCCGCCGAACTCGGCTAGCGCCCGAGCCCGGTGCGGCGCTTCCGTCCGGTGTAGGGCCCGTCGAGGCGGGACGGGTGGAGTCCGGGGCCGCGTCGAGGTGCGGGCCCACGTCCGAGCGCGTCGAGCGCGCTGCGGTAGTCGCGGGGCCCGCCGCGGCCGACGCCGGGTCGCCCACCGCCGCCGGCGCCCACCTCGTAGCGGCGCAGCACGCTCGCCGTGACGAGCGCCAACCCGACGAGCAGGAGCACGTCGCCGATCGAGATCACCTGTCCCCACGGGAGCGGGATGACGTCGCCGAGGAACCCGAGCAGCGACCCGTCGGCGAGCTTGCGCCCACCGGTCAGCACCACGGCCTTGCCGGCGGACGTCGAGACCAGCCCCGCCGACTCGAGCGCACCGCGGCTGACCGGCGTCCCCCAGTTGATCAGCGAGACGAGCAGGTTCAGCGCGAGCCCTGCGACCACGAGCACCATGCCGCCGATCCGCACGTTCACGACGGCGAACGCGAGCAGCAGCCCCGTGGCCACGATGGACAGGAACGCCATGAACGCGCCGGACACGGGGGCGATGTCGACGAGCACGGTGAGCACGAGCCCGCCCACGAGGGCCTGCCAGAGCGGCGGCACCCACGTCGTCAGGTTCGACAGCTGGCCACCCCAGTGCAGCCCGAGCGCCAGGCCGATGCCCAGGGCGAGGAGGGTGGGGACCAGTGCCACCGCCGGAAACTAGCGTGACGCGCATGTCAGACACACCCGCGGGCCCCGCCGCCGACGAGCTGCTGTACACCGTCGCGGCAGGCGTGGCCACCATCACGATCAACCGCCCCGAGCGGCGGAACGCCCTCAGCTGGGCGGTGATCGAGGGCCTCCGCGGACGGGTCGCGGAGGCCCGGGACGACCCCGACGTCCGGGTCGTCGTCCTCACCGGCGCCGGCGACCGCGCCTTCTGCGCGGGTGCCGACCTCACCGGCATGCGCGCCGACGCCGGCTACGCCGAGGTCCACGACGCCCGGGGCGAGCTCGCCCGCCTGTTCGACGACCTCTGGTCGCTCGGGAAACCGACCATCGCCCGGGTGCGCGGCTACTGCCTCGCCGGCGGGTTCGGCCTCGCGCTGTCCTGCGACCTCGTCGTCGCCGCCGACGACGCCACGTTCGGCACGCCGGAGATCGACGTCGGGCTCTGGCCGTACATGATCACGGTCCCGCTCTGCCGCTCGATGGCCCCCAAGCGGGCGCTCGAGCTCATGATGACCGGTCGGCGCATCGACGCCGCCGAGGCCGACCGCCTCGGGATCCTCGCCCGCCTCGTGCCCGTCGAGGCGCTGGACGCCGCGGTCGACGAGCTCGCCACGACGCTCGCCGGCAAGTCCCCGGCCGTCATGCGGCTGGGCCGCGACAGCTTCTACGCGGTCTGGGACCAGTCGGCGGCCGACGCCCTCAAGCTCCTCCACCCGATGCTCACCGTCACCACGGAGCTCGAGGACGCCGCCGAGGGCATCGCCGCGTTCGTGGAGAAGCGCCCGCCCGTCTGGCGGGGGCGCTGACCGACCCCGTCCCACGTCTGACCTGGGCCGACGCGTGCACCACCGTTCACCCCCGGGGACCGGTCCCCGCTGACAACACCCCGCGAGGTGCGGGACGCTCCCCCGGACGCCGGACGGACCGGCGACCGGAAGGGACACACGATGGCGAAGCTCGGGCTCGACCCGGAGGCCATGTCCGCGCTGCAGAAGCAGCTCCACGCCGACGCCGGCGCGATCACGACGCTGACCGGCAAGCTCGACAGCCTCCTGCGCGGCGCCTGGTGGGAGGGCGCCGACGCCACCAAGTTCCGGAGCGAGTGGGACGGCAACCACAAGGCGCAGCTGACCCGCGTCGCGGCCGCCCTCGAGGCCGCGGCGACGGCCGTCGCCGCGAACGTCAGCCAGCAGCAGCAGGCCTCCTCGTCCTGATCGACGGCGACCGGCGGCGCGCGAGCACGATCGACGGTCCGGGCGGCGGGTGGGCGTCGTGGAGCTCCGCTACCGGGTCGAGACCCCGCTCGGTCCGGTCGACATCGCCGTCGACGCGGCCGACGACGCCACCCTCGGCGAGGTCGCCGACGGCGTGGCCGCCCACCTCCTCCGCGGCGGCGCCCCAGCCGCGTCGGTCCCCACCCGACCGACGCTCGCCGCGGCCGCCGGTCCGGCCCCGGGACGACCC
>JAEVZA010000360.1 GCA_023392475.1 Actinomycetes bacterium
TGGCTGCACCGCGGGCGGCCCTGGCCGAGCGGCCTCGAGCCGCCGACGGCGACGGTCGACTCGTTCGCGGACGCCGTGCGCCTCGTCCTGTCGAACGCCGCCTGACGGCAGCGGCGCGATCCGGCGCCACGCAGCACCGCCGCGTGCGCGCGGCGAGGTCACCCGGTGGGAGAGTGGCCGCATGCCCGAGACCCTCACCGACCAGACCCTGATCGTCACCGGCGTCACCGGCCAGGTGGCCGAGACCGTGGCCACGGCACTCGCCGACGGCAACGAGGTCATCGGCGTCGCCCGGTTCAGCGACGAGGCCGCGAAGGCGCGGCTCGAGGCCGCCGGGGTCCGGTGCGTGTCGGCCGACCTCGTCGGCGCCGACTTCGACGACGTCCCGACCGGCGTCGACGCCGTCCTCAACTTCGCGGTCGTGAAGACGCAGCGCTGGGACCTGGACCTCCGCGCGAACGCCGAGGGGATCGGGCTGCTGATCGGCCACGTCCGTCCGGGACGCGTCCTGCACTGCTCGTCGACGGGGGTCTACGACCCGGCGGGCGCGGCACGGCTCGACGAGTCGGCGGCGCTCGGCGACAACCACCGGCCGATCATGCCGACGTACTCGATCGCCAAGATCGCGGCCGAGGAGGTCGTGCGCACGATGTGCCGCTTCCTCGACGTCCCGTCGACGATCGCCCGCCTGAACGTGCCCTACGGCGTCGGCCCCGACGGCGCGGCGCGGGGGTGGCCCGCGTTCCACCTGGCGATGATGCAGGCCGGCATGCCGATCCCGGTCCACCCCGACCGGCCCAACCTGTTCAACCCGATCGACCTGGACGACATCGCCGCCACGGTGCCCGCGCTGCTGGGCGCCGCGAGCACGCCGGCGACGATCGTCAACTGGGGCGGCACGGAGCAGGTGTCGCTCGAGGAGTGGTGCGCGTTCCTCGCGGAGCGCTGCGGGTACGAGGTGGCGTTCGAGGAGACCGACGGCACCATCGGCGGCGTCACCGTCGACCTGACCCGCCTGCACGAGATCGCCGGCCCCACGTCGGTCTCGTGGCGCGACGGGTTCGGCGCGCTCGCCGACGCGTGGATGGCCGCCGCACCCGCCTGAGGGCGGGCGTCAGCGGAGGGCGTGCAGGAGCGCGTTCTCGAGCAGCTCGGGCAGCGCCGGGTGCGCCCAGATCTGGCCGCGCGCCATGGCCTCCGCGGTGATGCCGAACGACATCGCCTGCGCCACCTGCTGGACGAGCGTGGCCGCCTGGTACCCGATCACGTGGCCGCCCAGGATCTGGCCGGTGTCGGCGCAGACGAGGATCTTGGCGAAGCCGGCCGTGTCCTCCATCGCCCAGCCGTAGGCGATCCCGCCGTAGTCGCAGCGCCCGACGACGTACGGGTGGCGACGGGCGTCGAGGTCCACCTCGCGCTCGCCGACGGAGCCGATCTCGGGGTGGGAGAAGATCGCGTGCGGCACCACGTCCTGGCGGATCCGGACCGGCGCGTCGGGGTGCAGCAGGTTGTGCGACACGACGCGCGCGTCCTGGTTGGCGAGGTGCTTGAGCTGCTGCGGGTTGCGGATGTCGCCCAGCGCCCAGATGCCCTCCACCCCGGTCCACAGGGTGTCGTCCGTGACGACGTAGCCCGCGTCGTCCAGCCGCACGCCGGTGCGACCCACCTCGAGCTGCGCGCCGTTCGGGATGCGACCGGTGGTGACGAGGAGCGCGTCGCCGCAGACGATCTCCGTGTCGGTCGTGCCGTCGGCGTTGGCGCAGTCGAGCCCGACGGTGAACGTGCCGTCCTCGTAGGCCACCGACTGCGCCTCGGAGTTGAGGTGCAGGTACGCGCGCCGGCCGAACTGCTCGGTGAAGCGCACGGACACCTCGGTGTCCTCGTGGCGCACCAGCTGGTCGCCGCGGTGCACGACGCTGACCTGGGTGCCGAACGCGGAGAACACGTGGCCGAGCTCGGCGGCGATGTAGCCGCCGCCCAGGATGATCAGGTGCTCCGGGAGCTCCGGGATCCGCATGATCGAGTCGGAGGTGTGGAACGGCGTGTCGGCCAGGCCGGGGATGTCGGGGACGGAGGCGTGCGCGCCGGCGGCGAGGACGACGCGGTCGGCCTCCAGCTCGACGGTGCCGTCGGGGCCGTCGACCCGCACGCGCCGCATCCCCGTGAAGCGGGCGTCGCCGGTGATCACCTGCACGTGGTCCTGGCTGCGCCGGTAGCGCTCGCCGCCCTCGGCGATCGGGTCGATGCGCCCGAAGATGCGGTCTCGGATCGACGGCCAATCCACCTTGGGGTCCTGGAACCCCACCCCGAGGCGGTCGGCGTCGGCGGCCTCCGCCACGCGGTTGGCCGGCACGACGAGCATCTTCGACGGGATGCAGCCCCGGTTGAGGCACGTGCCGCCGAAGACGTCGCGCTCGACGATGCCGACGCGCCAGTCGTCGAACTCGTGGGTGAGGATGGAGTTCCCCGAGCCGGTGCCGATGATGAGCAGGTCGAGGTCGGCCATGCCCGGAGGATACGGCGGGCACCTCCGCGGTCGGTCGACGCGTGCCGGAGCCAGAACTGGAACGCGTTACAGTTCCACGGCCGGCGCATCGGGTCGGCGTCCACGATCTCAGGGGGATCCATGCACATCGCGTACACGGAGGAGCAGCAGCGCCTCCGGGACGAGCTGCGTGCGTACTACGACGAGCTCCTGACCGACGAGATCCGCGAGCACCTCCACGAGGAGGCCGGCTGCGGGCCGGTGCACCGCCAGATGGTGAAGCAGATGGCGGCCGACGGCTGGCTCGGCATCGGCTGGCCGAAGGAGTACGGCGGCCAGGGCCGGAGCCAGATGGAGCAGTTCATCTTCTTCGACGAGTCGATGCGTTCCGGTGCGCCCGTCCCGATGCTGACGATCAACACCGTCGGCCCGACGATCATGCAGTTCGGCACCGACGAGCAGAAGGACTTCTTCCTCCCCAAGATCCTCGCCGGCGACCTCAGCTTCTGCATCGGCTACTCGGAGCCGGGCGCCGGCACCGACCTCGCGTCGCTGCGCACCAAGGCGGTGCGGGACGGCGACGAGTACGTCATCAACGGCCAGAAGATGTGGACCTCCCTGGCCAAGGACGCCGACTACTGCTGGCTCGCCGTGCGCACGGATCCCGACGCGGCGAAGCACAAGGGCATCTCCATGATCATCGTGGACATGAAGTCGCCCGGCATCACGGTCGACCCCCTGAGCCTCCTGTCGAGCCACGACATCAACGCCACGTACTTCGACGACGTCCGCGCCCGCGCCGACTGGCTCGTCGGCGGTGAGAACAACGGCTGGGGCCTGATCGTCAACCAGCTCAACCACGAGCGCGTCACGCTGTGCTCGCCGGGGCTGCTCGAGCAGAGCTACACCGAGGTGCGCCGCTGGGCGCAGCAGACGACGAACGCCGACGGGTCCCACCCGGTCGACCACGAGTGGGTGCGGCTCAACCTCGCCCGCGTCCACGCCGGGCTCGAGTTCCTCCGGCTCATCAACTGGAAGGTGGCCTGGACCGCGACCGAGGGCCACCTGGACGTCGCCGACGCGTCGACCATCAAGGCGTTCGGCACCGAGTTCTACCTGGAGGCGTTCCGCCTCCTCATGGAGGTGCTCGGCCCGCAGGCGTACCTGGAGCGCAACTCGACGGGGTCGCTCCTCAAGGGCCGCCTCGAGATGAACTACCGCAGCCTGCTGATCCTGACCTTCGGCGGCGGCACCAACGAGATCCAGCGCGACCTGATCGGCATGTTCGGCCTCGGCCTGCCGCGCGCGCTGCGGAACTAGAGCGAGGGGAACACCATGGACTTCCGTTTCAGCGAGGAGCAGCAGGCCATCGCCGACCTGGCCGGCCAGGTGCTGACCGACCGGTCGACGCACGAGCGCCTGCGCGAGCTCGAGCGCGCCGACGGGCCGCGGTTCGACCGGGACCTCTGGAAGGAGCTGGCCGACCTCGGCGTGCTCGGCGCGTCGGTGCCCGAGTCGCACGGGGGAGCGGGGCTCGACCTCGTCGCCCTCGGCGGCGTGCTCGAGGCCGCGGGCCGCACCGCCGCCGCCGTCCCCCTCTGGGAGACGCTGGCGCTCGGCGCCCTGCCGATCGCCGAGTTCGCCCCGGCGGAGCTCGCGGGCGAGATCCTGCCCGCGGTCGTCGCCGGCGACGTCGTGCTCACCGCGGCGTGGCACGAGCAGGGCGGCGAGCCGCTCGCCCCGACCACGACGGCGACCGATGCCGGCGGTCGCTGGAGCGTCACGGGATCGAAGATCTGCGTGCCGGCCGGCCAGGTGGCGGACGCCGTCGTGGTGCCCGCCGCGATCGAGGGCGGCTCCGTGGGGCTGTTCCTCGTGCGCGCCGGCGAGGGCGTCGCGGTGGAGCCGCAGCGCAGCACCTTCGGTGACCCGCAGGCCGCGCTCCTGTTCGCCGAGGCACCGGCCGCCCTCGTCGCCGAGGGCACCGAGGCGCTCCGTTGGGCCTACGAGCGTGCCGTGGGCACGCAGTGCTCGGTGGCCGTGGGCGTCTGCGCCGAGGCGCTCCGCCTCACCGCCGAGTACACGAAGGAGCGCAAGCAGTTCGACGTGCCGATCGCCTCGTTCCAGGCCGTCGCGCACCGGGCCGCGGACGCGTACATCGACACGGAGGCCGTGCGCCTGACCTCGCACCAGGCGCTCTGGCGCCTGTCCGAAGGCCGGCCGGCGACCGCCGAGGTCGCGACCGCGAAGTTCTGGGCCGCGTGGGGCGGCCAGCGGGTCGTGCACGCGGCGCAGCACCTCCACGGGGGCGTCGGCGTCGACCGGGACTACCCGCTGCACCGCTGCTTCCTCCAGGCGAAGGAGATCGAGCTCCAGCTCGGCGGGACCACCCGGCAGCTCGTCGCCCTCGGCGACGTCATCGCCGCCGAGCCGGTCTGAGCCGACTGGGCGCGACGCGCGGCGCGGCGCCGCTGGGCGACGCGCTCAGCCGATGTCGGTCAGGAGCCGGTCCAGCCACTCGACGTCGACGTCGAGCGCGTGGCGATCGGGGTCCTTGGCCGGCGGGTCCTCCGTCGCGGGGACGAAGTCGTACGGCAGGCCCTTGCAGGTGGCGAGGTAGTAGAGCTCCGGTGACACGGTGGTGCCCCGCAGCAGCTCCACGAGGTGGGTGTGGCGGCTGAAGAGGCACTGGGCCATGCCGCTGCCGGGCATGCCGACGACGAGGTCGGAGGCCCGGAACCACGAGAGCAGCTCCGGCACGGCGACATCGGCAGGGTCGACGGCCTGCACGCCGTGCCGCTCGAGCACCTCGTCGAGCTCGGCCCGGTTCGAGATGTGGCCGATCGACGCGCGGCGGTCGAGGAAGATCCGACGCGGCGCGGTCGGCGCCTCGGCCAGGCGCACGGCGTCGGCCCAGCGGCGGTACCAGCTCGGTACGGCACCCGAACCGGGGCGCGTGACGTAGCTCGGGATCAGGACGCGCTCGGCCCGGAGCGGCGTGCCGGCCTCCACCTGCAGCAGCTCGACGTTTCGGCCGCCGAGGTGCCCGAGCAGGAACGTCTCGAGCTCCGTCAGCGGCCCGTCGTGCACGAGCGTGATGCGCCCGACGCGGTGCATGGCGGGGTGGATCATCAGCCCGGCGCGCGGCAGGTGGTCCACGAGCGTGTGGAGCCGCGAGCGCAGCGGTGAGCGGAAGACGGCGATCGTGCCGTCGACGCGGATCGGCGGGGAGCGCAGCTCGTCCTGGTCGAGCAGGGCGCGCCCGACCATGTTGGTGGTCACCGACTCGGCCACGATGCGGCCGTCGGTCGACATGACGACGCGGGAACCGGGGCAGACCACCGCGTCGTGCAGCACGTGCACGCGAGCGGGCGGCAGCGCGAGGGCCGCGGTGCCGAGGCCGAGCCGAGCGGACGACGGGGCGAGCGGCAGGCGGTCGGCGTCGGGGCAGGGGAGGGTCTCGCCGCCGCCGAGGTGGATGAGCTCCGTGCGGGGCAGGACGGCGGCCGGCACGGTCCGGGGCCAGTGCGAGCGGCGCGGGCCGCTCGCGACCCGTGGACGCCACGTCCGCATTCGACCGGCAGCGCCGGTGGCCCATCCCATCGTCATGGGACGGTAACAGTCGGGAACACCGGGCCGAGATCAATTGACCACCCGGAGTGACGGATGTCCGCCACATGACCAACCCCTGTCGCCGGGCCGGTACCGTGGCGACCCGGACGGGCGACGCGGCCCGGGATCGAAGGGGAGTGCGGCATGAAGATCCTCGTGGGGACGGACGGCTCGGACGACGCGGTGGCCGCTGCGGCACAGGCCCTGGGCGTCCTGGCGGCGCCCGACTCGGTCATCGTCATGAGCGTCGTGCAGACGCCCGCCGTCGCCACCTCAGGCATGGAGTCGGGCTTCGCCGGCGGCATGGCGAGCCCCGAGACCGTGAACGCCGCGTGGGTCAACGCCACCGAGGAGGCCGACGAGGCCATCGACCGCACGGTCGCCGGGTTCCCCGACGGCACCCCGGTGGAGCGACGGGTCGAGACGGGGGAGCCGGGGCTCACCCTCGTGCGCGTGGGTCAGGAGGCCGGGGCCGACGTCATCGTCGTCGGATCACGGGGTCGGGGCGCCATCAAGCGTGCCCTGCTCGGCTCCGTCAGCACGTACGTGGCCAACAACGCCGGCCGCCCCGTCCTGGTCATCGGCGACGCCGGGGAGTGACACCGTCCCGCCGGCACGCCCGAGCGGGATCGGGGACCCGATGGATCCCCGTCGGCGCCGTCCGTTCGGACGGACATAATCAGGATTTCCGGCGTTTCCCGGCAGGACCCCGATCGGGGCCCGAACGTCGATCTGTAGCGATCGGTCGCCCCGGGCGCCCGATCCGGACGAGTTCGAGCCCGTGCGTCGATCTCGGGGCGCAACGGTCGCTCAACGGCCGACGAGCCCCGAGTTCGAGCCCGTGCGTCGTTCTCGGACGCAGGCGACCACCTGGTGGTCGGTTCCTGGTCCGAGCTCGACGATGCAGTGATCTCGGGGCCTGACGGTCGCTCAGCGGCCGCTGGACCCCGAGTTCGAGCCCGAACGTCGATCTCGGGGCGATCGGGACGCTCGGCGACCCGCTGACCCCGAGTTCGGGGTGGATGGGGCCAGGCCCGACTCCCCGACGCTCCCCTCGTCCCCGTTCCGTCACGGTGACGGAACAGTCCCGAAGCGACGTCGGACTGCGCTGCGGGCCGGCGGCACATCGCTCTTGGGGGGAACACCGAGCGTCGCCGCCGGCCCGAGCACGGGGCCCGTGCCCCTCGAGAGCTCGTGAGCAGCACCCGGGGGTCACGGTGGGTTGTGCCACTCCATCGGTGGGGTCGGGCCCGAACTGAAGGTTCTGCGCATCGCCCGAGGACCACGATCCGTTACAAGGTGGAGGAACTTTCCGGTGGGGTCGGTACCGTGGACGTCGTCAGTTCCCCCAGGCGGCCCGCCGGGCCTCCACGTGCGCCGGCGCGGCGGGCCGCTGGAACCGACGACGCGACGGGTTCCGTCACGGTGACGCCAGGCCGAAGGACGACGACGCGAGGGCGAGGAACGCGTCGAGGGCCCGCGACGCGGCGTCCCGGCGCCACACCAGCGACAGCACCGCCGGCGTCCGCACCCCGCTGAGCGGCACCGTGCGCACCCGCTCGTCGACCGTCGCCGCCATCGACGCCGAGAGGATCGCCACCCCCATCCCCCGCGCCGCGAGGTCGACCACCGTGTCGGGTGCGGTCGCCTGCAGCGCGATCTCCGGCGTGGCGCCGCCGCGGGCGCACCACCGGTCGAAGGCGGCCCGGATGCCGGTGCCGACCGGGAGCGACACGACCCGGTGCGGCGCCAGCTGGCGCGCCGTCAGGCGCTCCCGCCCGGCCAGCGGGTGCGAGGGCGGGACGAGGGCGACCAGCCCCTCGCTGACGATCTCGAGCGACGCGAGGTCGGCGGGCGGGGGACCCGCCGTGCCCACGAGCGCGAGGTCCGCTCCCCCGCCGCGCACCAGGTCCAGCAGCCGGTCGGACGCGTCCTCGTGCAGCGTCACGTCGACGCCGGGGTACCGGTCGTGGAAGGTGGCCAACGCGTCGAACAGCGGTGCCACCGTGCACGCCACGACCATCCCGATGACGAGCTCGCCGCGCAGGAGCTCGTTCACGTCGTCGACCGCGAGGCGCACGTCGTCGGCGGCGGCGAGCGCGGCCCGGGCCGGACCCAGGGCTGCCTCCCCCGCCGCCGTCAACGACGACGTCCGACCGTTGCGCTCGATCAGCGTCGCGCCGAGCTCCTCCTCGAGCCGGCGGAGCTGCGCGCTGACCCCGGACTGGCTGATGTGGACGCGCTCGGCGGCGCGCGTGAAGTTGGCCTCCTCCGCCACCGCCACGAAGTACTCGAGCTGCCGCAGATCCATGAGCACAGATTCTAGGTCCCATCCGAACCATCAGTTGGACTTCTGGTGCGACCGGGCGCAGGGTGGAGGCATGAGCGAACGAGCGACCGCACGGCACCCCGAGGACCTGACCCGACTGTTCGTGGAGCGGGCGAACGCCGGCGACGCCCGGGGGATCGCCGAGCTGTACGAGCCCGATGCCGTGATGGCCTACCCACCGGGCGGCACCACGGTCGGCCGGGACGCGATCCGCGAGCTGTGGACCGAGGTGCTGTCCCACGCCCCGCACTTCGAGCCGGAGGACCCGCTGCCCACGCTGGTGTCCGGCGACCTGGCCCTCACGTCCACGGTGGCGAAGGACGGCGCCGGGGCCCGGGCGCAGGTCGTGCGACGCCAGGCCGACGGCTCGTGGCTGCGGCTCCTCGACCAGCCGGAGTTCGTGCACCCCGACTGAGCCGCCGGCGGCGGACGCGTCGGCGCCCGGGCGGGTGCGGCTACGCGCCCGGTGCGGCGGACGGCGGCCCGAGCGCCGCACCGGAACCCTCGGGCCCCGCCACGGGCTCCAGGACCACGGGCGCGCTGAAGGGCGTGCGCCGTGCGAGCACCAGCAGCAGCGCCCCCACGTACACCGCCACCATCGCCGGGATCGCGATGCCCGAGTCGTTGGCCAGGCCCCCGAGCACGCCGAAGGCAACGAGCGTCAGCATCGTGGTGCGCCACACCGGCGCTCCGGCGAACCAGGTGGTGCGGCGGCCGAGCACGGCGGCCGCGCCCGCGGCGAACAGCGTGACGATCACGAGGATCCACGACCACGAGCTCGTCGTCAGCACGTGCAGGTTCGAGTCGAGCTTGCGCTCGATGACCTCCCGCATCCCCGACGGGCCGGAGTTCGCGAACGCGGCGACGTGGCTGCCGCCCCCGACCACCGAGTCGAACACGACGAGCCCGCCGACGAGCGCCGCGCTGGCCAACCCCGCGAGGGCCAGGCGGCGCGGGGTCAGCCGCACGCCCGCCCACGCCGCGGCCGCGAGCAGCGACGTCGGCACCAGCACCAGCGCGCCGCCGAAG
>JAEVZA010000219.1 GCA_023392475.1 Actinomycetes bacterium
CCGCGACACCGACCACCTCGGCGCCGAGCTGCTGCTCCGCCCCGGTCGGTCGGTCGTGCCGCTCCGGGCCGGGCACGAGCACGGGCTGGTCGTGCTGGAGGGCGCGGTCGAGGTCGGCGGGGAGCGGCTCGCACCCGGGCACCTGGGGCACCTGCCGGCGGGCCGGGAGGAGCTCCCGCTCGCCGTCGACGAGCCGACCCGGGTGGTGCTGATCGGCGGCGAGCCGTTCGGCGCCCGGGTGTCGATGTGGTGGAACTTCGTCGCCCGCGACCACGACGAGATCGACGAGGCGGCCGACTCGTGGGCCCGCGGCGACGACCGGTTCGGTGCCACGGGCTCCGACCTGCCCCGCATCCCCGCGCCGGTGCCGCCGTGGCGACAGCCGGCCGGCGAGGGCGGCGACGCTCAGAGCGAGTAGCGGTACACGTTCGTCTCGCGCTGCTCGAAGCCGATCCGCCGGTACAGCCGGTTGGCGGCCTCCCGGCTCGGGCGCGACGTGAGGTCGACGGTCTTCGCGCCGAGCCGGCGGGCGAGCTCCAGCGCCTCGCGGTTCAGCTGCTCGCCGACGCCCTTGCCGCGCGCCGCGCCGTCGACCACCACGTCCTCGATCCACGCCCGGGTGCCGGTCGGGATCGGGAACACCACGAGCGTCATCGACCCGAGCACCGTGCCGTCGTCGTCCCGGGCCACGAGCAGGTGGCAGGCGTCTGACGCCACGATGCCGGCGAGCACCTCCGCGGACGGCGGCGGCGACGAGCTCGACAGCTGGGGGACGAGCGTGGCCATCGCCTCGACCACGTCGTCGGTGACCGTCGTGCACTCCTCGATCCGCATGCCCGGCAACGTAGCGCCCGCCGGCCGCGGGCCCACCACCCCGCCGGTGGGACGAGGAGGTGCCGGCGGTACGGTGAACGCGTGGGTCACCTGAGCTGGTCCCAGCGCCCGATCGACACGCCGTCCGACGGCGACCGCCCCGTCATGGTGGTCGCCTTCGAGGGCTGGAACGACGCCGGCGACGCCGCGACCGGGGCGGTCGAGCACCTCTGGGAGCACTGGTCGGCGACGACGTTCGCGTCGATCGACCCGGAGGAGTTCTACGACTTCACCAGCGCCCGCCCGCACGTCCGCATCGACGAGGACCTCCGGCGGGTCATCGACTGGCCGGCCGACGAGTTCGGCTGGGCGCAGCCCCCGGGCACCTCCGGCGTGGTGCTCCTCCGTGGCGTCGAGCCCCAGCTGAAGTGGCGCACGTTCTGCGCCGAGGTGCTCGAGGTGGCGACGGAGCTGCGGTGCCGGATGGTGATCACGCTCGGCGCGCTGCTCGCCGACGTCGCCCACACGCGCCCCACGCCCGTGTTCGGCACGTCCAACGACCAGGTGGTGCTCGACGCGCTGGGCCTCGAGCGCTCGGGCTACGAGGGACCGACCGGGATCGTCGGCGTGCTGCAGGCGGAGTGCGCCCGCGCCGGCATCGACTCGGCGTCGCTGTGGGCGGCCGTCCCGTCCTACGTGCCGGCGGCGCCGTCGCCGAAGGCCGCGCTGGCCCTCGTCGAGCGGACCGTCGCGGTGCTCGGCACCTCGGTGCCGACGACCGTCCTCGAGATCGGCGCGGTGAGCTACGAGCGGCAGCTGTCGGAGCTCATCGAGGAGGACGACGGCACCGAGGAGTACGTGCAGCGCCTCGAGGAGCAGCACGACGCCGACCGCGGCGCCGTGCATTCGGCCGACGACCTCGTCGAGGAGGTCGAGCGCTTCCTGCGCGAGCAGTGAGCGCCGGGGCGACGGGGGCCGCTCAGTCCGGCTCGCCGCCCTCCCAGACCCGGTCGCGCGGCACGTCGTAGAGCACGTCGACGTCCTCGCCCCGCAGCGCGGCGAACGCGTGCGGCCCCCAGTGCTCGACGCCGGCGGTCGGGTGGGGCAGGTCGTCGGGCGCGAACCAGCCGACGTCCAGGGTCTCGAGCGGGTGGCCCTGCAGCTCGCCACCGGTCGCGCGGCACAGGAACACGAGCGAGTACAGCGGCACCCGCGTGAAGCCGAGGCGGAGCCCGTCGAACACGCCGATCAGCCGCTCCACGCGGACGTCGACGTTGGTCTCCTCCTTGACCTCCTTCACCGCGACCTCGCTCGGCGAGTAGCCGATGTCGGCCCAGCCGGTCGGGTACAGCCAGATGCCGGAGTCGCTGCGCTGCAGGAGCAGGATCTCGCCGCGGTCGTTGCCGACGACGGCGCCGACCGCGACCTTCGGCGTGACGTAGCCCGGCACGCCCTCCTGGACGGAGCCCATCCACTCGTCGACCGTGGAGCGCACGGTGCCCTCGGGATGGGCACGCCCCGCCGCGGCGCGGATGTCCGCGGCGACGTGCAGCACCTCCTCGTAGCGCTCGCGCTCGTAGAGGTTCGGGGAGAAGGCGAGGCCCGTGCGGGCGATGCCGGCGAGCGCCTCGCTCCACCGGGCCAGATCGCTGTCGGTCACGCCGGACGGCGCCTCGTCGTCCACGCCGCCAACCTACCGGCGCGTCAGCCGGCGGGTTCGAGCGCGTGGAGCAGGGCCCGGCGGATCTCGTCCTGGTGCTCGGCGTCGGTGATCTTGGCGCCACCCGAGGACACCACGTAGAACGCGTCGACGACGTCGGAGCCCATCGTGTGGATCTTCGCCGTGCGCACGTCCACCTCGAGGTCGGCGAGCGCCCGCGTGAGCCGGTAGAGGAGACCGATGCTGTCGGGACCGACCACCTCGAGCACCGTGGCGTCGTCGGTGGCGTCGTTGTCGAACCGCACGACCTGGCCGAGCTGGTGCAGGCCGGGCCGGTGGCGGCGGCGGTGGCTGCGGACCCGTTCGTCGAGGCGCGCCTGCAGCGCGAGGCGGCCCTCGAGCACCTTGGCGACGTCCTCCTTCACGACGTCCCACGGGACCACGCCCGACGCGCCGGCGATCACGCGGAACTCGTCGAGCGCCATCCCGCCCTCCGAGTGGATGGCGGCGCCGGTCACGTCGAGGCCGTGCAGCGCGAGCGCGCCGGCCACCCGGTAGACGACGCCGGGCCGGTCGGGGCAGGCGATCGTGATGACCTCGCCCTCGGCGACGATCTGCAGCCCGCCGCCGGCGAGCAGCGCCCGCTGGGCCTCCGTGGGGAACGACTCGGTGACGACGTCCTCGAACTGCCCGCCCACGAGCACGTGCGCCGTGCGGTTCGCGAGCTGCTCCACGAGCTGCGCCTTCCACGGTCCCCACGCGGACGGACCGGTGGCGATGGCGTCGGCCTCGGCGAGCGCGCGCAGCAGCGCGAGGCGCTCCGGGGTCGTCACGACGCCGGCGACGAAGTCGATCGTCGCGGGATCGTCGAGGTCTCGCCGGGTGGCGACGTCGGGGAGGAGCAGGTGGTGGCGGACGGCGCCGCAGATCGTCGCCACGTCGTCCTCGTCGAAGCCCATGCGGGTCGTGATCGCGCGGGCCAGCTCCTCGCCCACCTCGCTGTGGTCGCCCGGGTAGCCCTTGCCGATGTCGTGCAGCAGCGCCGCGACGACGAGCAGGTCGGGTCGCGGGACCCGGTGGCTGAGATCCGCGGCCTGGGCGGCGGCCTCGAGCAGGTGGCGGTCCACGGTGAAGCGGTGGAACGCGTTGCGCTGCGGTCGGCTCTGGTTCGGCGCCCACTCCGGGACCAGCCGCACCCAGAGGCCGCGCTGGTCGAGCGCCTCGATGACGGCGATGGCGGCCTGCCCGCACAGCAGCAGGTCGGTCAGCGCGCGCCGGGCCTCCTCGGGCCACGGCGACGGCAGGTCGGGCGCCGCCTCGAGCAGCGCGAGCGTGCGCAGCGAGATGCGGGTGCCGTGGCGGGCGGCGGCCAGCGCCACGTGGAGGACCGCGACCGGGTCGGTGACCGGGGCCTCCTCGTCGGCGAGGCAGACGCGGCCCTGGCGGAGGGCGAGGTCGCCCTCGAGCCGGCGCTCGCGGCGTGACCGCCCGAAGAAGGAGCCGGCCAGGCCGATCTCGAACCAGCTCTCGTCGCTGGCCCAGGCGATGGCCCGGCTCGCGGCGGCCACGCGCGCCATGAGCGCGTCGGCGTCCACGTCGCCGAGCCGGGCGGCGACGGCGTCCTGGTCCTGCAGCATGAGCCGGTCGGTCGGCTTGCCGGCGGCGCGGTGGAGCTCGACGCGCACGGCCAGCAGCGTGTCGTGGTCGCGGCGGAGGTCCGCGAGGACGCGCTCGTCCACGTCGGCGCCCGCGGCGCGCGCCCAGCCGAGTGCGTGCACGTCCCGCAGGCCGCCCCGGCCCTCCTTGAGGTCGGGCTCGAGATCGAACGCCACCTCGCCGTGGGCCGAGTGACGCTCCGTGACCGCGGCCGACAGGGCCTCGAGCCAGCGCTTGCCCTTCCGGTGCCAGTTGACGCGGGCCTTCTCGCGGAGCTCCGCCGACAGCGACCCGTCGCCGGCGAGGTGGCGGACGGTCAGCAGCGCGGTCGCGGTCTCGAGGTCGTCGGAGGCGAGCGACAGCGTGTCGCGCACGGTCCGGACGGAGTGGCCGAGCTTCAGGCCCTCGTCCCAGATCGGGTACCACAGCTTCTCGGCCACGCCCGCGGCGTCGATGCCGCGCTGGGTCAGGAGGAGCAGGTCCAGGTCCGACTGCGGGCACAGCTCCTGGCGGCCCTGGCCGCCGATCGCCACCAGCGCGATGCCGGCGCCACCGGTGGGGTCGCCGGCCACCGCCTCCTGGAACAGCGCGACCAGCCAGTCGTCGACGACGGCGCCGTACGCGCTGCAGAACGACCGGCCCGTGAGGGCACGGTCGTTCAGGAGATCACTGCGTGGCAGTGGAGGTGGCATCCGGGTTCGTTCCTCGGCCCGTGAGGACGGTGGTCGACCCCCGATGTCCCCCCGGCCAGGTCGGGCCTGCCCTGACCGGAGGGACGCCCCGTGGGTCGGGGATCGTGACGGGGATCAGACGGCTTCGGCGCCCGTCTCCCCGGTCCGGATCCGGACGAGGTCGTCGACGGGGGTCACCCAGACCTTGCCGTCGCCGATCTTGTCCGTCTTCGCCGAGCTGACGATGGCGTCGACGACGTCCGGCGCGTCGCCGTCGTCGACGATGGCCTCGACCTTGACCTTGGGCAGGAAGTCGACCTGGTACTCCGTGCCGCGGTAGGTCTCGGTGTGGCCGCCCTGGCGACCGAAGCCCCGGACCTCGGTGACGGTCATGCCGACCACCCCGATGGCCTTGAGGGCGTTCTTCACGTCGTCGAGCTTGAACGGCTTGATGATCGCGGTGACCAGTTTCATGTCGGGTGTCCCTTCTCTGTCCGGTACGTACCGCGGCACGTGGCCCCGGCCCACGGTGGCTTCACCGAAGCGACCCGCCGGCCCGTGACCCGCAGGACGGGTCGTGGAGACGGGTGCGGCCCACCGGTTGCGGGCCTTCGGCCGAGGTCCACGCGCAGCCGACGCGTCCCTCGGGCGGCGAAGCTACGGAGGGCGTGTTACCGCAGTGTTTCCGCCTGCGAGACGCTCGGTTACGTTCGCCACCCCCGCCGCAGGGGCGCACCGGGGGCCGCGCCGGGGCGGGGGTGCCGCGACGTGCCGGGCGCCGGGTCACCTCTACGCTGGCCCCATGGCCGTTCGCACCGACTGCCGCCACTACTCCAGCCGCACCGTCGGTGCGGACGAGATCGTGCAGCGCTGCCGCGTCGACGCCGCCGAGCAGGCGCCGTTCGCCTGCCCCGACGGCTGCATCTTCTTCGAGCCCCGCTCGATCACCGACGCCAACTGGCGCCGCGACCCCGGCTGACCGCCGGTCCGGACCGCGGCCGCGGTGGCTCACCGGCGCCCTTCCGCCCGGCGGCGGCGCAGGTGCACGTGCGCCTTGGCCGCGCCCCACGCCAGGCCGGCCTCGTGGACCTCGGGCGAGACGTCGGCGAACGCCGTGGGCGACAGGTCGTAGACGTCGTCGGGGAACGCCCGCTCCTGGAACCCGTCGCGCACGACCGGTGGGACGCCCGCGGCGGCCAGCACCTCGGTCGGCTCCCGCACGGCGCCCCGGAGGAGGGCGAGGGGGGTGGTCGCCTGCTCGTCGACGTCCTGCTCGAGGAGCCGCCGCACGCGCCCGCCCACCTCCTCCCCGCACCGCCGGCCCGCCTCGTCGGCACTCGCGGCGACCTCCGGGGTGACCTCGACGCCCGCGGCCCGGCACCGGGCGACGACGGCCGCCACGGCCCACGCGGGCAGGGCGG
>JAEVZA010000244.1 GCA_023392475.1 Actinomycetes bacterium
GGGCTGACGCCCGGGTCGAGCCGGCGCGACGCGCCGCGTGGGGCTCAGCCGGCAGCGGCCTCGTTCAGCTCGTCGAGGTGGCCGACCGACTCGAGGTACTCGTTGACCCAGCGCTCGATGACGGCGCCGGTCTTCTCGACCTTCTCGAACTGGCCGACCACCTGGCCGACCGGGTTGAAGGCCACGTCGACGGTCTGGTCCGGCCACTTGTGCGTGGCGGCCACCGCGATGCCGGAGACCATGTACTGCAGCGGCATGCCGAGGGGATCCGGGTTCGCCGGGTCCTCCCACGCCTCGGTCCAGTCGTTCTTGAGCATGCGGCAGGGCTTGCCGGTGAACGACCGGGACCGGACGGTGTCGCGCGAGCCGGCGTCGATGTACGCCTGCTGCTGGACCGGCGTGTTCTCCGACTCCTCGACCATCAGCCACTGCGAACCGGTCCACGCGCCCTGGCACCCGAGGGCGAGCGCCGCCGCGATCTGCTCGCCGCTGCCGATGCCGCCGGCGGCCAGCACGGGACGGGGAGCGACCTCCTTCACGACCTGGGGCCAGAGCACGATCGAGCCGACGTCGCCGCAGTGACCGCCGCCCTCGCCGCCCTGGGCGATGATGATGTCGACGTCCGCGTCGGCGTGCTTGCGGGCCTGGTAGGGCGAGCCGCACAGCGCGGCGACCTTGCGGCCCTCGGCGTGGATGTGGTCGATCATGTCCTTCGGCGGCGTGCCCAGCGCGTTGGCGATGAGCTTCACCTTGTCGTGGCCGAGCGCGACCTCGACCTGGGGCGTCGCCGTGGCCTCGGTCCAGCCGATCAGCTGCATCGAGTTGTCGTCCTCGTCGTCCTTCAGCGGCACGCCGTGGCTCGTCATGAGGTTGCGGGCGAAGTCGAGGTGACCCTGCGGGACCATGTCCTGCAGCATCTTGGTGAGGTCCTCGGTGGACATGTCCGCGTCCATGCCCTCGTACTTGTTCGGGATCACGATGTCGACGCCGTAGGGCCGGTCGCCGATGTGCTCGTCGATCCAGTTGAGCTCCACCTCGAGCTGCTCCGGCGAGTAGCCGACGGCGCCGAGCACGCCGAAGCCGCCCGCCTTCGCGACGGCCACGACGACGTCGCGGCAGTGGGTGAAGGCGAAGATCGGGAACTCGATCCCGAGGTCGTCACAGATGGGGGTGCGCATGTCGGTGTCCTTTCACCAGGTGACCGGCATCCGCTTGATGCCGTTGACGAAGTCGCTCGTGAGCCGCTCCGGGGGAGCGGCCAGCTGGATGCCGGGCAGGCGGTCGACCACCTGCCGCATCGTCGCCTTGATCTCCGCCCGGGCCAGGCTGGCGCCCAGGCAGTAGTGCACGCCGCCGCCGCCGAAGGTGACGTGGTCGTTCGGCGTGCGGCCGACGTCGAACGTGTGGGGGTCCGCGAAGACCTCCTCGTCGCGGTTGGCCGACGCGTAGTACATGACGACCTTGTCGCCCTCGCGGATCGTCTTCCCGCGGAGCTCGGTGTCCCGCGTGGCGGTGCGGCGGAAGTTGTGGATGGAGCTGCCCCAGCGGAGCATCTCCTCGACGCCGGAGTCCCACAGAGCGGGGTCGTCCCGGAGCCGCTGCGCCTGGTCGGGGTGGTCGACGAGGGCCAGCAGCGAGTGGTTGATCAGGTTGCGGGTCGTCTCGTTGCCGGCGACGACGAGCGTGATGAAGAAGAGGTCGAGCTCCATGTTGTCCAGGCGCTCGCCGTCGATCTCCGCCGCGACGAGGGCCGACATCAGGTCGTCGCGCGGGTTCGAGCGCCGGTCCTCGGCCACGGCGTCGCACAGCGCGAAGATCTCGGCCGACGCGAGCTCGGTGTCGACGTGGCCGTACTCCGGGTCGTCCCGGGCGCCGATGAGGTCGTTCGAGACCTCGAACATGCGGGGCCAGAGCTCCGGCTCGAGGCCGATCATCTCGCAGATCATCTGGACGGGGACCTGCGCGGCGATCTGCTCGACGAACTCGCACCCGCCGTCGTCCGCGACGGCGTCGACCACGGCGACGGCGCGGCGCTCGATGTCCTCGACGAGCATCGCGATCATCCGCGGCGTGAAGGCCTTCGACACGAGGCGCCGGGCCCGGTTGTGCCGCGGCGGATCCATGTTGAGGATCGTGAGCCGGAGCTGCGCGAGCGCCTCCTCGTCCTGCGTCGGGATGAACGTGGCGCCGAGCTCGCTCGAGAACGTCTCCCAGTCGTGGCTCACGCGGCGCACGTCGGCGTGCTTGGTGATGGCCCAGAAGCCCGTGTCGTCGGACTCGGCGTGCCAGTGGACCGGGTCCTCGGCGCGGAGCCGGTCGAACTGGTCGTGCGGGACGGTCCGCCCCCACGTGTCGGCCAGCAGGTCGATGCCGCCGAGGTCCTCCGAGATGGTCATGTGCGTGCCCCGTTCGTGATGCCGGTGATGACGCCGCGCAGCGAGCTGACGGCGAGGGACTCGGTGACGGCGTCGGGGTCGACCCGGCGCATCATCTCCAGTCCGAACAGCAGGCCGATGACGGCCGGACCGACGTCGTCGCCGAGGTCGGCCCACTCCTGGGTCGCCTCGGCGATGCCGCGCCAGGCGCCCCGGTAGCGGCGCGCGAGGTGGTCGCGCGCGGCGGGGTTGCGCTCGGCGTACGCCCACAGCTCGTGCTCGAGGGCGATCCAGCGGCCGTCACCCGCGACGGGCGACGACACGTTGCGCCACAGCACGCCGAGGCGCTCGTCGAGCGTGGTGGCCGTGGCCAGCTCGGCCGCGATGACGGTGGCCGCGTCGTCGACCCAGCCGTCGAGCAGCGCGAACAGCAGGCCGTCCTTGCCGTCGAAGTGGTCGTACACGGCGCCCGAGGTGCGGTCGGCCTGGGCCGCGATGGCGTCGATCGAGGCCCCGTCGACGCCCCGCTCCGCGAAGAGCTCGGCCGCCGCGGTCAGGAGCCGCTGCCGGGTCTCGGCGCGTCGTTCCTCCTGGGTCGCCACGCAGAAAACATAGGACGTCCGATGTAAGTGCGCCAGCCGCCCGTCGGCCCTCGGCTCCGGCCCCTCCCTGCGCCCATCTGCCCCCCTCCCACTCGTTCTCATGACGATCCGCGCTGCCAGGCAGCACGAACAATCGTCAGAACGCGGTGGGGCGGGTCAGGCGGGGGT
>JAEVZA010000271.1 GCA_023392475.1 Actinomycetes bacterium
CACCGGCCGGTCGCCGAAGCGCCGGCCGGCCTCGCGCGCGATCCGCCCGAGCACGTCAGGCGGGCCGGCCGGCCACGAGGACCGGCGGGTTGAGCGCGGGGTCCACGAGCTCCCGCTGCGTCCCGGCGCCGGACGGGTCGCCGTCCCGGGCGACGGCGCCGTCGGGGACGTACTGGACGATGTACGCCTTGCGGACCTCGTCGGTGTCGTTGCACCGCGTGGCGTGGGGCGTGAGCGACGTGAACACGACGACGCTGCCGGCCCGCACCGGGACGTCGACGGCGAGGTCCCAGTCGCCCCAGCACTCCTCGCCGATCGCGGTGGTGCGGTGCTCGAGCGTCCCGTCGGTGTGCACGCCCGGCACGACCGAGATGCAGCCGTTCTCCGGCGTGGCGTCGGTGAGGGCGATCCAGCACGTGAGGTACGACTGCGGCTCGACGAACGTGTAGCCGTTGTCCTGGTGCCAGAGGACGGGCGCCGCCGAGCGGGGCTGCTTGTAGACCGACTGCTCCCAGTAGAGGCGGACGTCGGGGCCGATCAGGTCGAGGCACAGGCCCGTGAGGACGGGGTGCCGGCAGAAGGCCAGCAGCTCGGGCGAGCCGGCGACCTGGTTCGGCGCGACGACCTGCGTGTCCGTGCCGGCGACCGAGAGCCGGCCGTCGGGCAGCTGCTCGAGCAGGTCGTGCACCAGGCGGTCGCCCGGCGCGAGCGCCCGGTCGAGGGCGGCCAGCTCGTCGGCGTCGAACGCGTCCTCGAGCACGAAGAAGCCGTCCTCGTCGTACCGGCGCGCCTGCTCGTAGGTGATGGTGGTGAACGGGCCGCGCGTCGGTTCCCACGTGAACGCGGCGTTCCACGGGTGGGGGCGTCGCGTCGGCTCGACGGCCGGTCCGGCGGTCATCGGCGCCGATGGTAGGGCCGTCCGGCGCGGCCCGGGTGGCCGCCGGGTGCGCGGCGCCCCGCCGTCCGCGGCGACGGACCGGCTTGGGGTCGGCGGACGTGGAGCGCTTAGGATCTGACGACCCGTCAGATCCACGGGCCGCATCCGCCGGGAGGTTCCATGTCCACTGATGCCGACGCGACGACGCCGGACGCCCCGCTCGCCGGGCTCCGGGTGATCGAGGTGTCGATGCTGGGGCCGGGTGCCGTCGGCACCCACCTCGCGGACCTCGGCGCCGACGTGATCAAGGTGGAGCCGCCGGCCGGCGACTACATCCGCCAGATGACGTGGCCGATCATCGAGGGCTCGTCGCTGCTGCACTGGCACATCCACCGCGGCAAGCGGTCGCTGACGCTCGACCTCCGCACGCCCGAGGCGCAGGAGGTCTTCAAGGAGCTCGTGCGGGACGCGGACGCCGTGATCGAGGCCATGCGGCCCGGCGCGCTGGCCCGGCGCGGCCTCGGCTTCGACGACCTGGTGCAGATCAACCCGAAGATCGTCTTCTGCTCCATCTCGGGCTACGGCATGACCGGCCCCTACGCCAACCTCCCGAGCCACGGCATCGCCTACGACACGTGGGCCGGCCTGGTGAACGTCGCCCACAACGACGAGGGCTTCCCGTACCTGCCGGAGCACGCGTCGGTGGGCATCCACGCCGGTCCGCTGTTCGGCGCCTTCGGCGTGCTCGCCGGCGTCATCCGGGCCCGCGCCACGGGCGAGGGCTCGTTCCTCGAGATCGCCCAGTCGGACGCGTCGGCCGCCATGGACTGGCTGCGCAGCGAGACGTGGAAGGCCTACGAGCGCCCCGAGTCCGAGGTCACCGGCAACAAGTCGGACGACTACGAGCGGCGGGCACCCGGCACGGCCGGCATGGAGGAGGGCGTGCGCTACCAGGTGTACGCGTCCTCCGACGGGTACGTCCTCTTCATGGCGTCGGAGCAGGAGTTCTGGAAGAACTTCTGCCAGGGCGTCGACCGCATGGACATGTTCGAGCGGTGGCCCGGCAACCAGTACGGCGACCACGCCCGCGGCAACACCGAGATGCGGCGCGAGCTGGTCGAGATCTTCAAGACGAAGACGACCGCGGAGTGGATCGAGTGGTCGGGCACCGTCAACACGACGATCGCGCCGATCAACACCCCGAAGACGCTGGCCGACGACCCGCAGTTCCACGACCGGCTCGGCTTCATGCCGTACGAGGAGCACGGCGCGGACATGATCCCGTACCCGGTGAAGTTCGTCGACGGCTCCCTCCCGGTGCCGACGAAGGCGCCGACGGCCGGCGAGCACAACGACGAGGTGCTCGCCGAGGTGCTCGGCTACGACGCCGAGCGCATCGCGGCGCTCCGCGAGGCGGGCGCCCTGGGCGAGGGCCGTTGAGCGGCCGGCCGTGGCGTCGCCCGTCGTCGTCGAGCGCACGTCGCGCCTCGCCGCCCCCACCGGGCCGGTGTGGCGCCACGCCACGTCGATGGACGGGGTCAACGCCGAGCTCGGGCCCTGGGTGCGGATGACGCACCCGGCCTGGGCGACCGACATCTCGGCGGCGCCCGAGCTCCTGGGTCGGGTCGCGTTCCGCAGCTGGCTGCTGGCCGGCGGGGTCGTCCCGTTCGACCGGCACGCGCTGCGGCTCGTCGCGGTGGAGGACCGGGGCCTGCGGGGCGGCGCGTTCGAGGAGGACTCGACGAGCTGGCTCCAGCGCCGGTGGCGCCACGACCGCGTGGTCGAGCCCGCCGGGACGGGGACGCGGGTCACCGACACGGTCCGGATCGAGCCCCGCGTCGGGTTCGCCCGGCCGGTCACCGCCGTCGTCGTCGGGTTCCTGTTCACGCACCGCCACCGGCGGCTCGTCGCCCGGTTCGGGGCCGCGACCGGGCCGGTACCATCCGCACCTGACCAGCCGGCGGGACCGGCACACGAGGGGGACCACCGATGAGCGACGAAGGCACGCGGGGCGACCTGCGCTGGGCGTCCATCCCCGCCCTGCTGCGTGACGCCTCCGACCGGTTCGGCGACGACGAGGCGGTGGTCGACCGCTCGGTGGAGCCGCCGCTCCGGCTCTCGTTCGCCGAGCTGCGCGAGCGCGCCGACGAGATGGCGCGCGCCGTCGTGGCGAGCGGGATCCGGCCCGGGGACCGCGTCGCCATCTGGGCACCGAACTGCTGGGAGTGGGTCGTCGCCGTCATGGGGCTCCAGAGCGCGGGCGCGGCGCTCGTGCCGCTCAACACCCGGTACAAGGGCATGGAGGCGGCCGAGATCCTGCGGCGCAGCGGGGCCCGCCTGCTGTTCACGGTCGAGGGGTTCCTCGGCAACGACTACGTGACGATGCTCGACGAGGCCGGCCGGCCGCCGGCGCTCGAGCACGTCGTGCTGCTCCGGGACACGGGTGCGGTCCCGGCCGGGGCGGAGCCGCTCGACGTCTTCCTGGCCGCGGGGTCGGGGGTGACCCCGGAGGAGATCGACCGCCGCGTCGCGGCGCTCACGGGCGCCGAGATGTCGGACCTGCTGTTCACGTCGGGCACCACGGGTCACCCGAAGGGCGTCGTGCAGACGCACGCCAAGTCGCTGCGCGCGTTCCTCGACTGGTCGGACCTCGTCGGCCTGCGCGCCGACGACCGCTACCTCATCATCAACCCGTTCTTCCACACCTTCGGGTACAAGGCCGGGATCCTCGCCTGCCTGATGACCGGGGCGACGATGGTGCCGCTCGGCGTCTTCGACGTCGACGCCGCGCTCGAGGTGATCGGCGCGGAGCGGATCAGCATGATCCCCGGGCCGCCCACGCTGTACCAGACGCTCCTGCACCACCCGGCCTACGACCGGGAGCGGGCCTCGTCGCTGCGGCTCGCCGTGACCGGCGCCGCGGTCGTGCCGGTCGAGCTCGTGCGGAGCATGGAGCGCGACCTCGGCTTCGAGACCGTCCTCACCGCCTACGGCCTCACCGAGGCGTGCGGCGTGGTCACGGTGTGCCGCCGGGAGGACGGCGCCGAGACGATCGCCACCACGTCGGGCCGGGCGATCCCGGGCGTGGAGGTGCGCGTGGTGGACGACGACGGCGTCGAGGTGGCGCGCGGCGGGTCCGGCGAGGTCGTCGTCCGTGGCTACAACGTGATGGACGGCTACTTCGAGGAACCGGAGCAGACGGCCGAGGCGATCGACGCCGACGGGTGGCTGCACACCGGCGACGTCGGCGTCATGGACGAGCAGGGCTACCTGCGCATCACGGACCGCACGAAGGACATGTTCATCGTCGGCGGGTTCAACGCCTACCCGGCCGAGATCGAGCAGCTGCTGCTCGCGCACCCGGAGGTCGCGCAGGTCGCGGTCGTCGGCGTGCCCGACGATCGCCAGGGCGAGGTCGGGTTCGCGTTCGTCGTGCCGACCGCCGGCGCCGACCCCGAGCCCGACGAGGTCGTCGCGTGGGCGCGGGAGCACATGGCGAACTTCAAGGCGCCGCGGCACGTCCGCGTCGTCGACGCGCTGCCGCTCAACGCCAGCGGCAAGGTGCTGAAGTACGAGCTGCGCGAGCGCGCGGTGCAGGAGGCCTCGTGATCCCGGGCGCACGGCCCCGGGCGCACGACGATCGACGGTCCGAGGGGGCGCAGTGAGGTTCTGCCAGGGGATGATCGGCGCCGCGCCGGTGCACTGGCCGCGGTTGGCGAGGGCGTGCGAGGACGCCGGCTTCGACTCCGTCGCGGTGTCGGACCACGTCGTGTACCCGAGCTACCTGAGCTCGAAGTACCCGTACACGCCCGACGGCACGCCGCTGTTCAGCCCCGACGAGGACTGGCCGGACCCGTGGGTGGCCATCGGGGCGATGTCCTCGGTCACGACGTCGCTGCGGTTCCTCACCAACGTGTACGTCCTGCCGCTGCGCAACCCGTTCGTGGTGGCCAAGGCCGTCGGGACCGCGTCGTACCTCTCGGGCGGCCGGGTCGGCCTCGGCATCGGGGCCGGCTGGATGGAGGAGGAGTTCGCGCTCCTCGAGCAGCCGTTCAAGCGCCGCGGCAAGCGGATGGACGAGATGGTCGAGGTCATGCGCGCCCTCTGGGCGGGCGGCATGGTCGAGCACCACGGCGAGTTCTACGACTTCGACCCGGTCGAGATGCGGCCGGCGCCGCCGGCGCCGGTGCCGATCTACGTGGGCGGCCACTCCGAGGTGGCGTTCCGGCGGGCGGCGACGCTCGGCGACGGCTGGCTCGGCGTGCACTACCCGGTCAAGGACCTCCTCGGGCACTGCCAGGAGCTCCAGCGCGTG
Organism: Actinomycetes bacterium; assembly: GCA_023392475.1. Lineage (GTDB taxonomy): Bacteria > Actinomycetota > Acidimicrobiia > Acidimicrobiales > Microtrichaceae > JAEVZA01. The sequence goes on from JAEVZA010000271.1 coordinate 5,193, forward strand.
CGTGAGGACGCGGGCACGGCCGACCGGCCGTTCGAGATCATCGCCTCGCCGCTCGCCGCGCCGACCGCGGAGCTCTGCGAGCAGCTCGAGTCCGTCGGCGTCACGACGATCCTGACCTCGGCGTGGATGGCCGCCGGGCTGCAGGCGCCCGACAGCGTCGAGCGCGCCGAGGAGCTGATCGCCAGCTACGGGGAGCGCTTCATCCGCGCCTGACCCCCTTTCGTTGCAGCGCTGCAGCGCCACCCCCCGTTCTGTGTCGCAGAACGGGGGTCAGGGCCACCGTTCTGCGACACAGAAC
>JAEVZA010000314.1 GCA_023392475.1 Actinomycetes bacterium
CCGCTGCTCGAGCGCTGCGAGGCGGCCGCCCGCGCCGGGGAGGCGCCCTCACGGGACGACCTCCTCGCCGTGCTGCGCCTGTCGGACCAGGACACGCTCGCCGCGGTGGCCGCCGCCGGCCGCCTCCGCCGGGACGCGTACGGCAACACCGTCAAGCTGAACTTCCTCGTGAACCTGAAGTCGGGCCTGTGCCCGGAGGACTGCAGCTACTGCTCGCAGCGCCGCGGCTCCGAGGCCGGGATCATGACCTACAACACGGTCGGCGCCGACGTGGTCCACGCCGCCACCGAGCGCGCCGTCCGGGCCGGAGCGGCGCGCATCTGCATGGTGGCGAGCGGCCGAGGCCCGTCGGAGCGGGACATCGAGCACGTCGCCGACGCGGTGCTCGCCGTGCGCGACGCCCACCCGGGCCTCGAGGTGTGCGCATGCCTCGGGCTGCTGGCCGACGGCCAGGCGGACCGGCTCGCCGACGCGGGGGTGGACGCGTACAACCACAACCTCAACACGTCCGAGGGCCACTACGGCGAGATCTGCCACACGCACGACTTCCAGGACCGGGTCGACACCGTCGAGCGGGCCAAGGCCGCGGGCCTGTCGCCGTGCTCCGGGGCGCTCTTCGGCATGGGCGAGAGCGACGACGACGTCGTGGACGTCGGCCTGTCGCTGCGGTCGCTCGACCCCGACTCGGTGCCGATCAACTTCCTGATCCCGTTCGAGGGCACGCCGCTCGGCGGCCGCTGGGACCTCACGCCGCAGCGCTGCCTCCGCATCCTGGCGCTGTACCGCTTCCTGTTCCCGACCACGGAGATCCGCATCGCCGGTGGACGGGAGGTGCACCTCCGGACGGTGCAGGGGCTCGCCCTCGAGGTCGCGAACTCGATCTTCGTCGGCGACTACCTGACCAGCGAGGGCCAGGCTGCGCACGCCGACCTCCAGCTGCTCGCCGACTGGGGCTTCGAGCCGCTCGAGCTGCCCGGCGGCGTGGAGGCGGCCGGTTCGACCACACCGTCGGCGTCGGTGCTGGACACGGTCCCGACCGGCGAGGACGCGGGCCGCGACCTCGTGCGGATCCGGCGCCGCGGCGTCGGCACCGGCCTGCCCCCGAACGCCTGAGCGACGCGCGTCGCCCGCCCCAGCCGAACAGGACGAGGGGGAGACGAGCACGACGACGCGGACGGGACGGCGGAGGGTGTGCCCTCCCGGCCGGGCGCCGGCCCCGGCGGTAGCGTCCCCGGCGTGCCGGGACCGAGCGGGAGCGACGGGTGAAGCGCAGCGCCGGGTCCTCGGTGTTCGTGTGGCTCCTGCGGCTGGTGCTCGTCGGCGTCGTCCTGGTCGTGGCGTTCGTGCCGCCGCTCCAGGAGCTGACCGCAGACTCCACGACGGACACGGCCACCATCGCCGACTACCACGCCGACATGGTCCTCTCCGCCGACGGCCGACTCCGGATCGTGGAGACGATCCAGGTCCGCATGCCCGCGGGCAAGCACGGCATCTTCCGCATCTTCGACACCGAGGACGAGCGCCGCAACGGCCTCGAGCACCCGGTCGACGACGTCGCCGTCACCCGCGACGGCGCGCCCGAGACCGCGGCGTGGGTCGACTCGTTCGGTGGCACCCGGACCCTCAAGATCGGCAACGCCGGGGTCACGCTCGACCCGGGCGTGCACACCTACGTCATCACCTCGACCACGACCGACGTGCTGAACCGCGCGGCGGGCGACCGGGCGCAGTTCTGGTGGAACATCATCGGCTCGTGGCAGATGCCCATGGAGGCGGCCACCGTGGTCGTCCACCTGCCGGCCGCGCCCGAGCGCTCGGAGTGCGTGCAGGGGACCGCCACGCGGTGCGAGGTCTCGGTCGAGGAGGGGACCATGACGTACCGCGCCGCCGGGACCCTCGCCCCCCACACGCCGGTCACCGTGCGGTTGACGTTCCCGAAGGGCGCGGTGCCCACGCCCGACGCGGACCCGACGTCCACGCGCACCATCGCCCTCTCGGTGCTGGCCGGCCTGGTCGGCGCGGCGCTCGGCGCGTGGTTCATCGTCGCCACGCGCGAGCGGCGCCCCGGCTTCCCGGTGCTGTTCGAGCCGCCCCAGGGCGTCGGGCCGGCGCTCGGCGCGCGGGTGCTGTACGAGACCGACGCGGACGACGACCTCCAGGCCACGCTGTACGACCTCGGCGAGCGCGGGCTGCTCCGCCTCGACGGCAACGACGACGCGTGGCGGATCAACCTGCTCGCGGACCCGTCGTCCCAGGCCCTGTCGACCGCGGAGTCGGGCGTGCTCGCCGCGTTCGGCCTCCAGGCGCCGGGGGACGCGTTCCTCGTGTCGGCCACGCCGACGGCCGGCCAGCAGGTGAACACCGCCCGGTCCACGCTGCGGTCGTCCGTGCACGTCGAGGCGCACCGCTACCTGGCGACCTCGCCCGCGGGCGTGTGGGGGAAGGTCCTGGGCGGGCTGGCCGTCGTCGGCGTGCTCGTCATCGGCGGCTTCCACCTCTTCGGCGACTCGAACCACGTGCCGTGGCCGCTGCTGATCGGGCTCGCCGCGTTCGCGTTCGTGGACCTCGGCGTGCTGCTCGACCCCGCCACCGGCTCGAAGCACACCGAGGAGGGCCGGGAGATGTGGTCGCGGGTGGGCGGGTTCTCGCGCTTCCTCACCACCGACTCGGCCGAGTCGCGCTTCGACGCCGCCGCGCACATGGACTGGTACCCGCGGTACCTCGCGTGGGCGCTCGTGCTCGGCAGCGCCGACGCCTGGGCCCGGCGGTTCCAGGCCCAGGGCGTGGAGCTGCCGGCGGTGCCGTGGATCTACTGGACGGGCACCGGGCACGCGTTGTCGGCGTCGTCGTTCGCGGGCTCGTTCGACGCCGCGATCACGAGCGCGAGCGCGAGCTACGCCGCGTCGCAGGCCTCGTCGGGCGGGGGCGGTGGCTTCTCCGGCGGCTCGGGCGGCGGCGGCGGGGGCGGGGGATCGTGGTGACCGCGCCGCGACGGCCGGTCGTCACCGGCCAGACTGGTGCCGTGCCACGGAGGTGCTCCCCATGTTGATCGTCCTGATCGTGATCGTCGTGCTCGTGGTGGTCGTCGGCCTCATCGTCGTCGCCGGCCTCAACAAGCTGCGCGGCCAGCGGGTCCGCGTGGACGAGGCGATGTCGGGCATCGACGTCCAGCTGACGCGCCGGGCCGAGCTGATCCCGAACCTCGTCGAGACGGTCAAGGGCTACATGAACCACGAGCGGGGCACGCTCGAGGCGGTCACGCAGGCCCGGGCCGCGGCGCAGTCGGCGTCGACGGTGGGGGAGAAGGCGGCGGCCGACGGCCAGATGCGCCAGGCCCTCGCCAACCTGTTCGCCACGGCGGAGGCGTACCCCGACCTCAAGGCCTCGCAGAACTTCCAGCAGCTCCAGGGCGAGCTCACCCGCACCGAGGACCAGCTGGCGTTCGCCCGGCAGTACTACAACGACGCCTGCGCCACGCTGAACAAGACGATGGTGACCATCCCGTGGTCGCTGTTCGCCGGGATGTCGGGCGTGTCGAAGGGCGAGTTCTACGACGCCCCCGACGCCAACACCGCCCCGCCCACCGTGTCCTTCGGGTGACCGTGTCCTTCGGCTGACCGTGTCCTTCGGCTGAGTCCGACCCGCGTTCTGGCGGACCTCGTGGTCGGATCACGACCACGAGGTACGCCGAAGCGGGGCGACGGGTGATCGCGGCGCGGTGAGCGCGGCGGGTCAGGTGGCGGGTGGGACGAGGCCGAGGGCGACCTGGACCTCGTCGAACATCGCCTCCGCGTCGGGCCACGGCATCATCGGGTGCGTGATCCGCAGGTCGACGATGCCGTGGATCCACGTCCACACCTGGAACGACAGGAACTCGGCGTCCTGCGTGCGCGTGGGCGCCCCGGCGTCCAGGCAGTCCTGCACGATCTGCACGAGCTGCGTGAACGCGGCCTTGCCGGCGAGCTGCTCGTCCTCCGCCTTCGACGTGATCGAGACCGGGTTGGAGAACAGCACGCGGTAGTGGCCGTGCTCGGCGTGGGCGTAGTCGAGGTACGCGCGCCCGGCGAGCCGCAGCCGCTCGAAGGGGTCCTCGGTGCGCGAGGTGGCGCGGAGCATGTCCTCCGCGAACTCGGCGAAGCAGGCGCCGACCGCCTCGCACACGAGGTCGTCCCGGTCCTCGAAGTGGCGGTACGCGGCCGTCGGTGAGACGCCCGCGGCGCGGGCGATGGCCCGGATCGACACGTCGTCGGGGTGGGCGGCCTCCGACAGCAGGCCGACCGCCGCGTCGAGCAGCTCCTCACGCAGCCGCTCGCCCTCGCCGCGCTTGTTCCGGGGGCGCGCGGGCCCGACGGCGGGGGCCGTGCGGGGTGCATCGCTCGGGACGGGTGCTGGCGTGACGTCGGTCATGTTCGGTCGAAACCTAGCGGAATCGGGTTGACATCCGTAAGTGTACGAGTGTTAGTTGACACTTGTAAATGCACGGCTGTGCACACCCCCAGGGATCCGGCCCCGCCGGATCCGCACCGGTGGGCAGCCGAGCGGCCAGCACCGGCCCGGCGACCCGGGCCACCGCCCGACAGGGGGAAGCAGCCATGTTCACCGCACTCGGCCACCTCACCGTCCGCCGCCGCCGGCTGGTCCTCGGACTCACCGGCGCCTTCCTCGTGCTCGCCGCCGTGCTCGGCAGCGGCGTGTTCTCCCGGTTGTCCGGCGGGGGGTTCGACGACCCGTCGTCGGAGTCGAGCCGCGTCGAGCGCCTGCTGGAGGACCGCTTCGGCACCGGGTCGGCCAACCTCGTCCTCCTGGTCGACGCCCACGGCGACGCACCGGCGGGCACGCCGGCGGTCGACGCGCCCGACGTCGAGGCCGCAGCGACCCGGCTCCAGGACCGGCTCGCCGCCGACCGGGACGTGGCCGAGGTCGCGAGCTACTGGTCCTACGGCCGGGTCGCGCCGCTCCGCTCGCGGGACGGCACCGAGGCGGTCGTGGTGGTGCGCCTCGCCGGCGACCCCGACCGCGTGCAGGACGCGTCGGAGCGGATCGGGGAGGAGCTCGACCGGCACCGCCTGGTCGGGCAGGACGAACCCATCACCGTGTCGGCCGGCGGCCGGGGCCCGGTCTTCGCCGCGGTGTCCTCGACCATCGAGGGCGACCTCTCCCGGGCCGAGTCCGTCGCGGTGCCGATCACGCTCGTGCTCCTCGTCATCGTGTTCGGCGGGCTCGTCGCCGCCGGCCTCCCGCTCCTCGTGGGCGTGGTGTCGGTCCTCGGCACGTTCCTCACGCTGTGGATCGTCGCCAGCCTGACCGACGTGTCGGTGTTCTCGATCAACCTGGTCACCGCGCTCGGGCTCGGCCTGGCGATCGACTACTCGCTGTTCATCGTCAGCCGCTTCCGCGAGGAGCTCGCGACGCGACCGCGGAGCCACTGGGAGCCCGACGAGCGTCGGGCGATCGAGGCCGCGATCGTCCGCACGGTCGAGACGGCCGGTCGCACGGTCCTCGTCTCCGCGGTGACGGTCGCCATCTCGCTCTCGGCGCTGCTCGTCTTCCCGCTCTACTTCCTCCGGTCGTTCGCGTTCGCCGGCGTCGGCGTGACGCTGGTGGCGGCCGTGGCGTCGGTCGTGGCGCTGCCCGCGCTGCTGTCGGTGCTCGGGCGCCGCGTCGACTCGCTGCAGCTGCTCCGCCGCCGGCCGCCGGCGCCGGAGGGCACGGGCTTCTGGCACCGCACCGCGGAGCGGGTGATGCGCCGGCCGGTCGTGACGTCGGTGGCGGTCGTCATCGTGCTGCTGGTCCTGGGTGCGCCGTTCCTCGGCGTCGTGTTCGGCACCGGCGACGAGCGGGTCCTGCCCGAGGGCGCGCCGGCCCGGACCGCGACCGAGCGGCTCCGCGCCGACTTCGACTCCGACGAGGGCGAGGCGTTCCCCGTCGTCGTGCTGCCGGGCGACGGCGCCGCCGTGCCTGACGGGTCGGTGGACGGCTACGCGGCGCGCATCTCCGCCCTCGGCGGCGTGGAGCGGGTCGACGCGCCGACCGGCCGCTACATCGGCGGCATCCGGGTGCTCGGTCCGGACCCGACGCTCGCCGGATTCCGGGCCGGCGCAGCGGTGCGGCTGAGCGTCGTGCCGGGCGTCCAGCCGATCTCGGCGCAGGGCGAGGCCCTGGTGGCGAGGATCCGCTCGATGCCCGCACCGGGCGACGCCATGGTCGGCGGGGCGTCGGCCGCGCTCACCGACGCGAAGTCCGCGATCGCCTCCCGGCTGCCGCTCGCCCTCGGGATCATCGTGGTCGCGACCTTCGTGCTGCTGTTCCTGATGTTCGGGTCGGTGCTCGTGCCGATCAAGGCCATCGTGCTGAACGTGCTCTCGCTCAGCGCCACCTTCGGGGCGATGGTGTGGATCTTCCAGGACGGCCACGGCGCCGGGCTGCTCGGTTTCACGCCCACGGGCATGACCGACCTGACCACGCCGATCCTGATGTTCTGCATCGCCTTCGGCCTGTCGATGGACTACGAGGTGTTCCTGCTCTCGCGCATCAAGGAGGAGTACGACCGCACGGGCGACAACTCCCGCGCCGTGGCCATCGGGCTCGAGCGCACCGGTCGGATCGTGACCGCGGCGGCCGCGCTGCTCGCCATCACGTTCCTCGCCTTCGCCACGTCGGACATCACGTTCATCAAGCTCTTCGGGCTCGGCCTGGCGCTGGCGGTGCTGATGGACGCCACGCTCATCCGGGCCACGCTCGTGCCGGCCTTCATGGAGCTGGCCGGGGACGCGAACTGGTGGGCGCCGCGCTGGATGCGGCGGATCCACGACCGGTTCGGGTTCTCGGAGCACGCGCCGGAGCCGGCGGTCGACGTGACCGGCGACGACGCCGGGGGTGCGTGCGGCGGGTCGGAGCACGAGGACGAGCCCGTCCCCGTCGGCTGAGCCCGGGCCGGGTGCGACGGTCGGCGCGGTAGCGTCCGCGCCGTGTCGACCGACGCACCGCCCGCGCCCGACCTGTGCGACCTGGAGCTGTTCGCCGACGGCTTCCCGCACGAGGTCTTCGCCACGCTCCGGCGCGAGCGCCCGGTCTGGTTCCACCCGCCCACCCCGAACGTCCCGGGCGACGAGGGCTTCTGGGTGCTCAGCCGCCACGCCGACGTGCTCGCGGCGGCATCCGACGGCGCCACCTTCTCCTCCCGCGGCGGCGGTGGGCGCGACGGCGGCGGGACGCTGATCGAGGACCTGCCCGAGGGCTACACGGGCGTGCTCCTCAACATGACCGACGACCCGCACCACCAGCGGTTCCGGTCGCTGCTCACCCCGGCGCTGTCGCCCCGGGCCGTCGCCGCGCTGAGGGAGGACCTCGCCGCCCGTGCCCGGGCCGTGGTCGCCGCGGCCCTCGACCGGGGCGAGGCCGACCTGCTCGTCGACGTCGCCGCCGAGCTCCCGCTGCAGGCCGCGGCCTCGCTGCTCGGCGTCCCCCAGTCGGACCGCCGGCGCCTCATCGAGTGGGCCGACGTCACGCTCGACTACGAGGACCGGGACCTCGGCGGGACGTCGGACCGCGCCGCCGACGCGGCGGCCGCGATGTTCGAGTACGGCACGACGCTGATCGCCCGCCGCCGGGGCGACCCCGGCGACGACCTCCTCTCCCTCGCCGTGCACGGTGAGGTCGACGACGGCGACGGCGGCACCCGCCACCTCCGGGACGACGAGCTCCAACTGCTGTTCTCGCTGCTCGTGGCCGCGGGCACCGAGACGACGCGGAACACGATCGCGGTGGGCGTCTCCGCCCTCGCCGACCGGCCCGACGCGTGGGCGGCGCTCGCCGCCGACCGCTCGGCGGTGCCGACCGCGGTGGAGGAGATGCTGCGGTGGGCCTCGTCGACGCCCTACAACCGGCGCACGGCCACGAGGGACGTCGAGGTGGGCGGCGAGCTGGTGCGTGCGGGGGACCGGGTGACCCTGTGGTGGGCGTCGGCGAACCGCGACGAGCGCGAGTTCGACCGGCCCGACGCGTTCGACCAGGGGCGCACGCCGAACCGGCACCTGGCCTTCGGCCACGGGTCGCACTTCTGCCTCGGTGCCCGCCTCGCGCGCCTCGAGGTCGCGGTCATGGTGGATGCGCTGCTCGACGCCGTCGCTCCGCCCGAGCGCACGGGCCCGATCGAGTGGACGCGCTCGAACAAGCACACCGGCGTGCGCCACCTCCCGGTGCGCCTCCGGCCGGCCTGAGGGTCTGCCGACCCACATCGAGCGGCCCACCCCGGCCGGTCCCGGGTGGGCCGTCCGGCCCACCCGGCGGCGGCGCCGCGGCGGGCACCAATGCCCAAGGTCACCGTCAGAGGCCGTTGGTACCGTCGATCCATCGCTCCCCGTGCCGGATCTCCCACCGTCGGTGTCGCCGGCGGCCGGTGCGGGACCGGGCGAGCAGGACGACCACAGGGGCAGGGGTACCGGTGACCATGACGACGTCGGGCGAGCACCGACCGGACGGCGCGGACGGGCTGGCAGCGGCCACGCCCTCCCCGCACACGCCCGAGGACGTCGTCACAGCCGCGCGCACCGAGGACGGCGCTCCGCGGCGCTCCGGCTCCGGCGCCGGCGAGCCGGTGGTCCTGTCGCTCGACGAGCCGGGTCCGGTCCTGTCGCAGCGCTCCGTCCGCACCGCCCTCCTGAAGCTCGCCATCGTCGTGGCCGACGTGGGGACCGTCGCCCTCGCGTTCACGATCGCCACGCTGGTCGCCGCCGCGGGCGCGGGGTGGTCCGCCGAGGAGACCCGGCACCACTTCGTGGTCGCCGCGCTCACCCTGCCGGTGTGGCCCGTCCTCTTCGCCCGCCAGCAGATGTACGCGTCGCGGTTCCTGACCCGCCTCATGGACGAGCTCCGCCGCGTGCTGCACGTCGTGGTCGTCGGCACCGTCACCCTCGTGGTCATCGGCTGGCTCGTCGGTGCGTCGCTCGGTCGCGGCTGGGTCGGTGCGTTCTTCCTCACCGCGCTGGTGCTGGTCGGCGCCGAGCGCTTCGTGATCCGCCGGTGGTTCGTCCACCGCCGCCGCGAGGGGCGGTCCCTGCGGGACGTCGTGCTCGTCGGCACCAACGCCGAGGCGGAGGACCTCTACCAGGCGCTCGAGGACCCGGCGCTCGGCTACCGCGTCGTCGGGTTCGTCTCGACCGACCCGAAGGCGCCGATGTCGCTCGACGGCCTGCCCGTCCGGTGCGGCACCGAGGGCACGCTCGGCTTCGCCCGGTCCCTCGACGCGCAGGGCGTGATCCTCGCCACCACGAGCCTGGACGTCGGCCTGCCCAACCGGCTCCTCCGCGAGCTGCTCGAGGGCGGGCTCCACGTCGAGATGACCTCGGGCCTGCGGGACGTCACCCCCGAGCGCATGACCGTGCGGCCCCTCGGCCGCCACCCCGTCGTCTACCTCGAGCCGGCGCGCCGCTTCGGCTGGCGCGCCGCCGCCAAGCGCCTGTTCGACGTCGTCCTCGCCGGCATCGGGCTCCTGATCGCGGCGCCGGTGCTGATCGCCTCGGCGATCGCCATCAAGGTCACGTCACCCGGTCCGGTGCTGTTCCGCCAGCAGCGCGTCGGGCGGGACGGTCGCCGGTTCGGCGTGCTCAAGCTCCGCACGATGGTGCAGGACGCGGAGGCGATGCTGCCCGACCTGCTCGACCGCAACGAGAGCGACGGGCCGCTGTTCAAGATGAAGGACGACCCGCGCATCACCCGGGTCGGTCGGATCCTGCGCAAGCTCTCGATCGACGAGCTGCCGCAGCTGTGGAACGTCGTCCGCGGGGACATGAGCCTCGTCGGTCCCCGTCCGGCGCTGCCGCGCGAGGTCGAGGGCTGGAACGACGAGCTGCACGAGCGGCTCCGGGTCCGGCCGGGGATCACGGGCATGTGGCAGGTCAGCGGGCGGAGCGACTCGGGCTTCAGCGAGTACCAGCGCCTCGACCTGTTCTACGTCGACAACTGGTCGATCGTGATCGACCTCGGCATCCTCGTCCGCACCATCCCGGCCGTCATCACCGGGCGCGGCGCCCACTGACGGCACGGGCGCTCCCGGCCGGCCGCCGCCCGCTCAGAGCACGCTGGCGGCACCCCCGCCGGCCGACGGCAGCGAGAAGGCCAGGAGGAACCCGTCGGTCCCGCCCCCGGGCGGGTTCGGCGTCATCGCGCCGGTCGTCGTACCCGACAGGACGAGGAGCCCGGTCTCGGTGCGGGTCATGCCGGTGACGGCCTCGGCGCCGGTGGTGCCGAACTGCGCGACCCACTGGACCTCGCCGGTCGACGCGTCGAGCGCGGCCAGGAATCCGTCCTGACCGGTCGGCCCCGGTGGCGCGGTCGTGGTCGTGGTGGTCGTGGTCGAGGTGCTGGACGAGGGAGATCCGGGCGTGCCGTCGGCCGGGGCCGGCGTGAGCGAGATCCGCTCCGCGCCCGGCAACGTCCCCGACGTGGTGCCGGCGACGTAGACGGTGGAGCCGTCCATCACGACCCCGGTCGCCGAGTCGTCCTCCGCGGAGCCGAGCTGCGTGGCCCAGACCTGCTTGCCCGACGCGTTGAACGCCGCGACCGCCGCGTCCTCGCCGCCGGCGTTCCCGCGTGCGGTCGATCCGCCGACGACGCCGCGGGTGGCGCCGACGCCGAGGAAGGTCTCGGTCCCGCGGGCCGGGTCGCCGCCGACGCCGACCGCGTGCGCGTCGTCGTCCTCCGGCGAGCCGAACGCGGTCAGCCAGCGCTGCTGGCCGTTGGGGTCGATCCGCGCGATCCAGCCGTCGGACGCGCCGATCGGGCCGGTGTCGGCCACGCCGTCCGTCGTGCCGCCGACGACCGCGTCGCCGTCCTCGGAGGTCGTCACGGACTCGGCCGTGTCGCGACCGGCGGAGCCGAACTGGCGGGCCCAGCGCGCCGAGCCGCTCTGGTCGAGGCGGAGCACCAGCGCGTCGTTGCCGCCGAGCAGGCCGGAGGTGGGGTCGCGGGCACCGGGGAAGTAGCTCGTGGTGGTGCCCGCGGCGTACGTGGCGGTGCCGTCGTCCGTGACCGCCACCGAGTCGACCTCGTCGTCGCGCTCCCCGCCGCCACGCGTGACCTTGCCGAGCGCACCGGCGGGGTCGATCGGCGCGCACCAGGCGTCGGCGCCGCCGGCCGAGGCGCCCCCGAGGGTGCCGGTGGTGGTGCCGCACGTGATGGTCAGGCCGGTCGTGCCGGCGGAGCCGACCC